>DASWQX010001108.1:0-3179 GCA_036403495.1 Thermoanaerobaculia bacterium | reverse complement strand
TGTGCGGTGCCCGCGCTGCCGGGTCAGCCATGCGGTGTTGCCGGAGGATGTCTGCGCCTATCGCGATTTGACGTTTGGGGCCGTCGAGGCGGGCCTGGCCGCGCAGCGTCCCAGTGCGGGCGCTGAGGCCTCGGGACAGGTGGGCCCTGCGGGGGTACGGCGGGTGCGCGGTTGGCTGCGCAGTGCGCAGGAGCCTTATGCCGCGAAGCTCCAGGGGCTGCTGGGGCCGGTGTCGAGCCCGTGGTGGCGGGGGGCGCAGGAGGTGGTGGGCGAGGCGACGGGTTGGCTGACGCGGCTGCGGCACTTTCTCTGGTCACGCTGTCGCTACTTTCTCGGCGGGCTGAGCGGTCTTTTCCGCCACGGCCGGCCGGCTCCTCGGTCGCCGAGGGTCTCTCCATAGGTTGGTAACTGTCCAACGGGCGGTTGTGCCACGAAGCTACTGCCAGGGGCTTTGGGATGATCCCTGAGCCCGGTTTTGGAGACTTCGTGCCATGGAAGAGACCCTCCGAGAGCAGATTGCGTTGTTTCGCTACGGCGTCATTGCCGAGCTGGTAGGGCGCCCGCCTGCGCCGCGCGAGAAGGAAAAGCTGCTGTGCACCCTGGCCGAGAGGGAGTGGGACATCCCCGGCAGCTCCAGGCGCCGCATCGGCCACACGACGGTGCGCGATTGGATCGTGCTGTACCAGACCCATGGGTTTGAGGGGCTCAAGCCGGGTCTGCGCGCCGATGCCGGACGGTCGCGGGCGATCCCGGAAGAGGTCCAGGAGCTGCTGTTGAAGCTGCGGGCCGAACGCCCTGGCGCCTCGATCGACAGCCTGATCCGCGCCGTGCAACTGTCGGGCCGCTTTGCGCCCACCCTGAGACTGTCGCGCAGCTCCGTGCACCGTTTTCTGGCCGCCCAGGCCGCACCGGCTCAAGGCGCCGCCACCGGCGAGCCGGACGCTGCGGCCTTCACCTATCCGCACGTCAATGATCTGTGGACCTCAGACCTGATGTATGGGCCCCGCCTGCTGGTGCCGGGGCGGCGCGACGGCGGCAAGACCTACCTCTACGCCTTCCTCGACGACGCCTCGCGCATGGTGCCGTTTGCCGCCTTCTACCTGGTCGAAAACGCCGCTTGCTTCCAGGACGCCCTCAAGCAGGCGCTGCTGCGCCGAGGCCTGCCGCGAAGGCTGTACTGCGACAACGGCGCCACCTTCCGTACCCACCATCTGCAGGTCATCTGCGCCACGCTCAATATCTCCCTGGTCCATTCCCGGCCCCACAAGCCCCGGGGCCGGGGCAAGATCGAACGCTTCTTTCGCCATGTCCGAACCGCCTTCATGCCCCATCTCACCCAGGAGATCCTCAGCGATCTGGCCTCCCTCAACCGTGTCTTCTGGGCCTGGCTGGAAGCCGAATATCATCAAACTCCCCACGGCGGCCTCGAAGGACAAACCCCTCTCGATCGCTTCCTCGATGACCAGGCGCTGGTGCGACCGGCCCCCGAGCAGCTCGAGCTGTGGCTGCGCATGAGCGTCGCCCGACGGGTCGGTAAAGACAGAGTCGTCCATCTCGACGGCCGTCTTTACGAGGCTCCCGATGGCTACGCCGGTGAGACCGTCGAGGTCCTCTACGACCCCTATGACCCGGGCCGCCCTGTCCACTTCCGCCGCAAAGGCGAGACGGTCGAGCGGCCTCTGCGCCGGCTCGACCTCCTCACCAACGCCACCCTCAGACGCGTCGCTCGCGACAGCGAGCCGGCCGCCGAAGCCCCCACCACCGGCATCAGCTACCTCGAGCTCATCGCCGGCAAGTTCTATGGAGGGGACAACGAATGAGCCTCTACGCGCCGGCTTTCGGCTTCACCCATCCCCCCTTCCAGCGACCCCTCGTCGCCGATCAGCTCTTTCGCGCCCCGCAGCTCGAAGAGCTTCACTCCCGCCTGCGCTATCTCGTCGACTCCAGGGCCATAGGACTGCTCACCGGCGAGCCGGGCAGCGGCAAATCCACCGCCCTGCGAAGGCTGCGAGACGACCTCCATCCCGACCAGGTCCGCGCCGTCTACCTCCACGACACCCTGGTCAACCCCGCCGACTTCTGCCGCCAGCTCGCCCACGAGCTGGCCATTGAGCCCGAGTGGTCCCGGGCCATGACCTTCCGCCGCATCCAGCACGAGATCCAGCGCCTCGTCCAGGAACGCCATCTCACTGTCCTGCTCATCGTCGACGAAGCCCACAACCTCAGACCCGAGGTCCTCGCCCTGCTTCCTCTGCTCACCAACTTTGAATGGGACGGCGCCGGACGGCTCGCCATCCTGCTGGCCGGCCAGTCGGGACTGCGCCAGATCCTGCGCCTGTCCCATCTCGAAGCCCTCGCTCAGAGAATCACCATCCGCTTCGCCCTACGCGGTTTCGACCGGGACACCACCCGCGCCTATCTCGAACACCGCCTCAAGATCGCAGGCGTCGATCGTCTTCTGTTCACCGCTCCTGCTCAGGAGGCACTTTTCGAGGCCTCTCAGGGAATCATGCGCCGAATCGACACCTTGGCCCACCAGGCCCTGGCCGCCGCAGCCACCTCCAGAGCCAGGCTCGTCGAGCCTGAGCACATCCTGCAGGCCGCTGAGGAGCTGCGCTCATGAACGCACCCGAGCCCATCCTCGACTACCTGAGGACCCAGATCCCGGCCTATCCGTTCGACCTCAAGCTCGACGAAGCCTTTGTCCACGAGCTGATCAAGGACTTTGACGACCTTGACCTCCTCGAAGAGACCAAGACCTTCAGGTGGTATCACAACAACCGGCCGGCTGACCGCTTCAAGAGCGTCCGTGTCGGCTTGCGACGCTGGATTGCCAACTCCTGGGCCAGAAGAACTGACTGAGTCCCTGCTAAAACTCGGCGCCCAGGTCAAAAGCAGTCCCGGATTCCACCGCCACCGGCTGAATCCGGGACTGCTCCCTTCCCACTTCTGCTCGCCACGAAAAACTCCGAAAACTCGACCGCGGAACTACGTGAGACTCGACACCTGCCAGCCGGTCGAGGTCTGGTGGCAATGGCCGCCGAAGGCGTCGAAGCAATCCATGGTGAACGCCTTCGTCGCCGAGTCGTAGCCTTGCAGGAAGTGGAAGATCATCGGATGGGGGTTCTCCGCGGTCTTCTGCTCCATGTAGGTGCCCTCGTACCAGAACCCTCCGATCT
>DASWQX010001107.1:0-5794 GCA_036403495.1 Thermoanaerobaculia bacterium | reverse complement strand
AGCCACAACCCCTACCCCGACAACGGCATCAAGCTGATCGATCCGCAGGGCGCCAAGTGGAGCGACGAGGACGAGCTAGCCCTGGAGCGCCGGATGAAAGCGGAGCCGGCCGCCATCGAGGATCTGAACGCGATGGAGCTGCCGGAAGGGTGGCCGGTGGCCGATCCGGATCTCCGCGAGCGCTACCTCCACCACCTCGCCGCGACCCTCCCCGAGGGCGCTCCGCTGGCGGGATTGAAGGTGGTGCTCGACGCCAGCAACGGCGCCGCGTCGAGCTACGCCCGCGAGCTCTTCGAGCGCCTGGGAGCCACGGTCACCCTGCTCCACGCCGATCCCGACGGCCGCAACGTCAACGAAGGGTGCGGCTCCACCGCGCCGGCCGGGATGGCAGCGCGGGTGGTCGCCGAGGGAGCCGACCTGGGAGCCGCCTTCGACGGCGACGCCGATCGCTGTGTCCTCGCCGACGAAGCGGGCACCGTGCGCGACGGCGACGCCATCCTCTATCTCTGGGCGACCTGCCTCCACCGGAGCGGCCATCTGATCCCCCCGAAGATCGTGGCCACATCGATGAGCAACCTCGGTCTGGAACGGGCCCTGGCGGCCGAAGGGATCGGCCTCGTCCGCTGCAACGTCGGCGACCGCTACGTGGTCGAGGCGATGCGCAAAGAGGGCATCCTCCTTGGCGGCGAGCAGTCCGGCCACATCGTCCAGAGCCACCTCGCGAGCACCGGCGACGGCCTGCTGACGGCCCTCCAGATGGCCTACCTGCGCCACCAGGACGGCCGCCCGCTGACCGCCATGCTCGCACCGTTCCGGCGCTACCCGCAGATCCTGCTGAACGTGCGCGTCCAGCGCAAGATCGACTTCGACAAGCTGCCTGCGGTCACCGGGGCGTCCAACGCCGTCGAGGAGCGCCTGGGAGACGACGGCCGCCTCGTCCTCCGCTACAGCGGCACCGAGCCCCTCGCGCGCATCATGATCGAAGGCCCCGAGCAGGGCACGATCGACGCCCTGGCCGAGGAGATCGCCGTGGCGATCCGGGGGGAGCTGGGGGCGGGGTGACAGCCTGGGTTTGAAGCCGCCAGCCTTCCTGTTTCCTTGCTAGAATCGACCCATGCTGGACTGGTCTCAATGCCCCGCCGTCGAGCACGTCCCGGACAGGGTCAGCGGAGCCTGGGTCTTCCGCGGCACCCGCGTGCCTGTCAAGGCGCTCTTCGAGAATCTCGAATCCGGTGCCAGGCTGGATGACTTCCTCGCCTGGTTCCCCGGAGTCGCCCGGGAACAGGCGGAGGCGGTGCTCGAACACGCGGCTCGCAGCCTTCTCGTGGCGTGAAGGTTCTCTTCGACCAGGGAACGCCCGTTCCCTTACGCCGCCATCTTCGGCTCCATGAAGTGACGACCGCCTATGAGTTGGCCTGGACCACGCTCCGGAACGGAGACCTGATCGCACAAGCCGAAGCCGCCGGCTTCGAGGTTCTGGTGACCACCGACCAGAATCTGAAGTATCAGCAGAACCTGAGTGAAAGAAGATTGGCCGTCGTGGTACTCCTCTCCACGAGTTGGCCCAAGATTCAGGCGAGAGTCCTTGCCGTGACGACGGCGGTCGACGAGGCAAATCCTGGCAGCTATGTCGAAGTCGAGGTATAGGCGCGGTTCCCCAAAGGCCATCTGCCGGTTGACTGGATCTGGAGGTGAGCGATGCGAGCATCTCCCCAACGGCCTCGGCCGTTCCCGCCGCCGCCGCTTCGAATTGACAGTCCACTCGCTTGTGCTTATAACCATAGACGTTAATTCGCCGCCCAGTGAAAGTTGAGGAAAACTCAGCGATCCCAAGGAGGAGAACAATGCGTCGCATCAGCTCGTGGTGGCTCCCAGTCCTCGCCCTTCTGGTCCTTCCCGCTCTCGCTCAGGCCGCTCCCCCGACTCCCGCCTGTGGCGCGGCGTTCCTGTCGTCTCTCAATGGGGCGGCAAGCGCCGGCACATACCAGCCCCTGGCGGCAGAACAGCGTCTCTTCTATGGGCTCAACGCCCTGGGGCAGGACTCCCCTCTCGAGATCCGTTACCTCGTCAAGGGCAAGCCGTACCTCACGGAAACGGTGGACCTCGCCAACGCCCGCCTGCCGAAAATCAATCCTGACAGCGCCCTGAAGCCCACGACGGCGATCGACCTCGCGACCCTCCTCAAGGAGGAGCGGAGGGTCGAGCTCCTGGCCCTGCGCCCCGACCTCGTCCGCCAGCTCCACAAACTGGCTCAGGACGGCGCGTCCATCCGGATCGAGGTCCGCCAGCAGGGGCGGCTGTTCGAATCCCTCTCGTTCCAGGACCTCGTGCAGCGCAGCGCCGAGCTCGGCCAGAGTCCGGCGGTGCAACTGGCCGTCCGGTCCTCGGTGAGCGGCCCCGGGGACCGCAGAGTGGAGCGAGCCCGTTCCCCGATCGCCAAGGACTACCTTCCGGACTGCAACGACTGCACGGAGTCGACGCCGTGCGATACCGAGTGCGGCTACGACCCTGGCAAGGGAGGCCCGGTGACCTGCGGCGAGTGGGGGCGTTGCGCCACGACGTGCTATTCCTCGACCACCCTCTCGGAGCATTGGAGCTCCTGGTATGTCACCGGCTCGTATAACGGCGGCACTGCCTGCTACGTGAGCGACGCATTCGGTGATTCGACCTCGTTCCAGCTCCACGTCACCCAATACCGCCGGGATCGCATCCGGACCACCCAGATCTGCCCCAACGCCCCGGCCTGTACCGATTGCTACGATCAGGACTCCGTGATCTCTTACGAGACCGGCTCCGCGGGGTGCTATTCCGACACCTACTTCGGCTGCTTCTTCGGAACGACCGCCTGCTGCAGCGCGCTGTGCAGCTACAGCTCGTACTGCAATTTTTCGTGCTGAAGGGCGTTCTCGTTCGTGCTTCTCGCCCCGGGGCCGCCGGCCGCGAGAGCCTTGTCCCACGCGGGCGGGGCGTGCTCACAACACGCCCCCACCCGAAGCCTCGAAACTAGCCGGCACTCTTGCCGGACAGGGTGGCGGACGGAACCGGCTTCGGTTCCGCGCTTTCCCCGGCCGGCTCCTTCTCCGCCGCCATCTCAGCAGCCATCGCCGCCGCCTTCGCCTTGCGCGGATGCTTCCGGAGCGGCGCGATGTTAAAGTGGACGAGCCGCGCGTTCTTCGGTCCGATCTTGCCCTTCACCACCGACCGCACCCGGATGGCCGTCTCCTTCCCCTCCACGGCCGTCGCCTTGAGCTGCTGCGTCACTTCCTGGCGGAGTCCCTTCAGCTCGTTCTGACGCGCTTTGAGGCTCTGGAACCGCGCCAGCGATTGCGCCAGGGACTCGCTCTCCGCCGTGACGCTCGGCTGGACCTCCGGGTCGCTCTGCACGGCCTGGAGGAGCTCCTTCCAGTCCCCCATGACATCCGCCTGTGAGTTGATCTTCTTCACGATCTTTCTCCTTTTGGTATATCCGGGCCGCCTTGGCACCAGAGTTCGAATCGCCTCAAAAATGTAACTTCCAAGTCAATATACGAAAAGGCGGCTCAAACTGTCCAAGTAAGCACAAGATTGTTCGGAGGTTGCGGGTTTGCGCGCCGCGCGGCTCGGCGCGGACTCTTGCGGCGGAGATAAGTCTCTGGAATGAATGCTGCGGAGAGAGGGGCGGGCCGTCCGCAATGCGGCGGTGGTCATCACCGCCGCATTGGCAGTCAGGTACGCCGGATCGGCGGAAGCGCAGATCCGGCGCGCGTCTCGCGCGACCTGGCGGTGGAGATCGGGGATTCGGCGGTGCTCACCACCGCCGCGACGGTGGAGGCCACCGCCGGATCGGTGGCACCGCATCTTCGGCGCGCGTGGCGACCGCCGAAGATGTGGAGACGGAGGATCTGGCGGCGCTCGGGCGCGCCGCGATTATTTCCTCGGGGCTACTTCCCCGCCATCGCCGCCAGCATCTCGCGCACGGCCGCGTCCATCCCCACGATCGCCGCGCGGGCGATGATGAAGTGGCCGATGTTGAGCTCGGCCATGCCGGGGATGGCCGCGATGGGGCCGACGTTGTCGGTGCGCAGGCCGTGGCCGGCGTAGGCTTGGAAGCCGGCCGCCCTCCCCTGCTCCACCACGTCCGCGATCTGCTTCAGCTCGGCCGCTTGGTCCTCGCCGGCGGCGCGGGTGTAGGCGTCGGTGTTGATCTCGAAGCCGGTCACCCCGTGCGTTGCTAGGGGGATCAGCGCCTGGATCTGCCGGGGGTCGGGATCGATGAACAGCGAGACGGCGATCCCGGCGTCCGCCAGCCGCTGGGTGACGTCGGCGATCCGCCGGCCGTAGAGGATGAGGTTGAGGCCGCCGTCGGTGGTGACCTCCTCGGGGCGCTCGGGCACCAGCGTCACCTGGTCGGGCTTGACCCGCAACGCCACGCCGACCATCTCCTCGGAGCTCGACATCTCCAGGTTGAGCTTCCCCTTCACCGACGCGCGCAGACGCTCGACGTCGGCGTCCTGGATGTGCCGGCGGTCCATCCGCAGGTGGACGGTGATCCCCGCCGCACCGGCCGCCTCGGCGATGCGCGCCGCCTCGACCGGGTCGGGATAGGGGGTCCGCCGCGCTTGGCGGAGGGTCGCGATGTGATCGACGTTGACGGAGAGCTTCGCGCCGTCCCGCGGCGGAGTCCCGTTCGATCTCTTGGCGGCCATCAGCGCTCGATCTCCAGCTCGGTGCCCGTGGCCTCTTCCGGCTCGCGGTTGATCAGCACGGTGCCCGGGATCGGCAGCAGGGTGCGATGGAAGCGCTCGCCGAAGGCGCAGTTCACCTCGTAGTAGCCGTCGGAGCTGATCTGGAGCAGGACTCCGCGCACCCCCTTCATGGCCATGATGTCGTTGTGGATCAACACCTCGGTATGGAGCTCCATCGGTCCTCAGTCCTCCTGGATATAGCCTTCATCCTTGTATTCCTTGAGCTTGCGCTGCAGCGTCCGCAGGCCGATGCCGAGCAGGTCCGCCGCCTTGGCGCGGTGGCCGGCGGTGCGGTCCAGGGTCTCGAGGATGGCTTGGCGCTCGATGTCGGCCATGGTGCGCGGCTCGCCGGCGGCCGCCTGCACCGGCGCCCCCGGAATGGCGATAGTCGACGACTCGCGCACCTCCACCGGCAGGTCGGCGGGGGTGACCTCCTCGCCCTGGCTGAACACCACCGCGGACTCGATGACGTTCCTGAGCTGGCGCACGTTGCCCGGCCAGGGGTAGCGGCTGAGCAGGTCCAGCGTGGCATCGCCCAGCCGCTTCTGCGCCTTGCCGTGCTCCTGGCAGAACAGCGCCAGGAAGTGCTCGGCGAGCTGCGCGATGTCCCCCGGCCGCTCGCGCAGGGGCGGGATGCGCAGCGTCACCACCTTCAGCCGGTAGTAGAGGTCCTCGCGGAAGCGCCCGTCGGCGACCTCCTTCTCGAGGTCGCGGTTGGTGGCCGCGATCAGCCGGAAGTCGACGGGGATCAGCTCGCTGCCGCCGACGCGCATCACCTGGCGCTCCTCCAGCACCCGCAGGAGCTTCACCTGGAGCTTGGGCGACGTGCTGTTGATCTCGTCGAGGAAGATGGTGCCGCCGTGGGCGGCCTCGAACCGGCCGACCTTGTCGGAGACGGCCCCGGTGAAGGACCCCTTCACGTGGCCGAACAGCTCGGACTCCAGCAGCGTGCTCGTCATCGCGCCGCAGTTGACGCGGATGAACGGCTTGTCGCGCCGCGGGCTGTTGTAGTGGATCGCCTTGGCGATCATCTCCTTGCCCGTGCCCGTTTCGCCCAGCAGCAGCACCGT
>DASWQX010001106.1:0-5448 GCA_036403495.1 Thermoanaerobaculia bacterium | reverse complement strand
GCGTCGAGCGGGCTGGCCGCCGTCCCCACCTTGCTGTGGTTCGAGGCCGCCGGGCCGATGCAGCCGGTGGCGTTGCCGATCAGGTTGTAGGCCGAGTCGAGGCCGGCGAAGCAGTCCGGCCGGCTCGGGGCGCTGTTGCCGGCGAGGATCGAGTTGGTGACCTTCGGCGGGATGCCGATGAACAGCGTGCTCTCGCCGAACAGGCCGCCCCCCTGCATCGCCGCGGCGTTGCCGGCGATGGTGGCGTTGCCGATCGTGCCGCGGGCGTCGGAGAACAGGTAGACGCCGCCGCCGAAGTCCGAGCGGGAGCGGTTGCCGGCGATCGTCACGTTGGTGAAGGCGATGTTGCCGCCGGCGGCGATCCCGCCCCCCGAGCTCTGGGAGGTGTTGTTGGCGATCGTGCTGTCGGCGATCGTCAGCGACGAGCCGATGCCGTTCGAGAGGATGGCGCCGCCGAGCCCCGCCCCGGCCGCGCCGGCGACGCTGGAGTTGCCGGTGAGGACAGTGCGCAGGAGGGTAAGGAGGCCGTTGTTGTGGATGGCGCCGCCGGCGCCGGGAGAGCGGCCGTTGCGCAGCGTCACGTCCTGGATCTGGACGGTCACGCCGGCGGGGATGGAGAGGATGCCGGCGATTCCGCCGCCATCGACGATGGTGCGCCCGGCGCCGTCGCCGAGCACGAGGAGGTCGCCCTGGATCGCCAGGCCGCCGGGGGTGGTCAGGGTGTAGGTGCCGGCGTGCAGCAGGATGACGTTCTCGCCGGAGTGCCGGTTGGCCGCCGCGATCGCCTCGCGCAGCGAGCAGTCGGCGGCGTCGCAGACACCGTCGTTGGTGTCGGCGGTCTTGGTGGGGATGTAGACAGCCGCGTGGACGGCGGCGGGCAGGGTCAGCGCCAGCAGAAGTGCCGGGACCAGACGACGGACAGAGACAATCATGCCAAACATGGTGGTGGCTCCTTCGAGCTTCTTCGATACGGTCTGCGCGGGCCGGCTCCGCGCGGGTTTCAGACTTCGAAGTCTTCTGCGGTGACGTGTTCCATCCAGGTGTACGGCTCGCCGCCGTGGAGCGTCTAGAGCCGGACGTCGATGGAACCGCCCGGTGCTAGACTGCCGGACGGTCCGGCCAGCCGGCCGGAGCCCTTCCCAGGAGCTCGAACGACGATGACGCGACGACTCGCGAAACGGTTCCCCGCGGTTCTCCTTGCCCTCCTCCCGCTGCTGCCGGCCCTGGCTGCCCAGGCTCAGGTCGCGCCCGCGCCGCGCCCCCTGGAACCTGCGGCCACCGGCGGCCTGCCGGCGGTCGACCGGGCGCTCGCGAAGCTCTCCGCGAACCAGCGGTTGCTGGTGATCGGCGCCCATCCGGACGACGAGGACACGTCGCTGATCGCCTTCGTCTCGCGCGGCCTGGGGGGCGAGGCGGCCTACCTGGCGCTCAGCCGCGGCGAGGGGGGGCAGAACGTCATCGGGCCGGAGCTCGGGGCGTCGCTCGGTCTGCTGCGCACCCGCGAACTGCTGGCGGCCCGCGCCGTCGACGGCGGCCGGCAGTTCTTCTCGCGCGCCTTCGACTTCGGCTATACCCGCTCCCTCGACGAGACCCTCCGCCTCTGGCCGAAGGACGTGCTGGTGGAGGACACCGTGCGGGTGATCCGCCGCTTCAAGCCGCAGGTGATCGTCTCGGTCTTCCCCGGCGTCCCCCACCCCAACCACGGCCAGCACCAAGCCGCCGGCGTCGCCGCCTACGCCGCCTTCCCCCTGGCCGGCGATCCCAAGGCGCTGCCGGCGCTCGCGGCCGCGGGGCTCCCCCCCTGGAGCCCGCAGGTGCTCTACCGCTCGACCTACTTCGATCCCAACTCCAGCACCATGACGCTGGCGACCGGCACCATCGATCCGCTGGCCGGCAAATCGATCTTCCAGCTCGCCATGGCCAGCCGCAGCATGCACCGCTCGCAGGATATGGGGCAGATCCAGAAGCTGGGCCCCAACCAGAGCCGGGTGGCCTGGGTGCAGGGGGGCGAGGGGAAGGAGGCCAAGAACCTCTTCGACGGCATCGACACCCGCCTCTCCTCGATCGCGGCGACGGTGGCCGACGCCGGCCGCCGCAAGACGGCACAAGAGCGGCTGGACGCGGCGCAGGCCGCCGCCGAAGGCGCGCGGGCGTCGCTCCATCCGGCTCACCTCGACGCGGCGGTGCCCGCCTTTCTCGCCATCCTCAAGGACCTCCAGGCGGCGCGGGGCGCGCTGGCTCCGGAGGACGTCCAGGCGCGCGACCTGCTCGACGAGAAGATCGACGTCGCCGCGGCCGGGCTCGCCGCCGCCTCCGGGCTGGCGGTGGACGCCACCTCGACCGAGGAGGAGCTGACGGCCGGCGAGACCTTTCCCGTCCAGGTCTCGCTCTGGAACGGCGGCACGCGCGCGGTCTCCGGCGCCGCGGTCGCGCTGGTGCCGGCTCCCGACTGGGCGGGTCAGCCGACCGCCGGCGAAGCCAAGAACCTGGCCGCGGGCGAGCTCGGCACCTGGGACCTCAAGCCGGCGGTGCCGGCCGCGGCGCCGCCGACGGAGCCCTATTTCCTGCGCAAGCCGATGATCGGCGCGCTCTACGACTGGTCCGCGGCGCTGCCGGCCGAGCGCGGCGAGCCGTTCGGGGCGCCGCCGCTCACCGCCCGCATCTCCTTCACGATCGACGGCGTGCCGGTGACGCTGGAGCGCGAGGTGGTCCACCTGCACCGCGACCAAGCGTCCGGCGAGGTGCGCCGGCCGCTCCGCGTAGTGCCGGCGGTCGAGGTGGCGGCTTCGGAAGGCCTCCTGGTCTGGCCGGTCCAGAGCCGCGAGCCGCGCCGGCTCCGCGTCACCCTCACCTCGCACGCCAAGGCGCCGCTGCGCGGCCGGCTGGAGGCTCGCGCCGAAGGCGGAGGCGCTACTGGGGAAATAACGGCTTCACCACAACCCTTCTCCCTGGAGGCGGCGAACGAGCCGCTCGACCTGGAGCTGGTGCTGATGCCGCCCAAGGAGCTCAAGGCCGGCCGCGAGACCCTGAAGCTCGCCGCCGTGCTCGACGACGGCCGCCGCTTCGACCTCGCCGTGCCGCTGGTCGACTATCCGCACATCCGCGCCACGCCGCGGCCGGTGGCGGCCGAGGTGGCCGTGCAGACCGCCGATCTCCGCCTGCCGCCGCTGAAGCGCGTGGGCTACGTGCGGGGGGCCTCGGACCGCGTGCCCGAATTCCTGCGCCAGGTCGGCGTACCGATCGAGATGCTGGGTCCCGAGCAGCTCCAGGCCGGGGACCTCGGGCGCTACGACGCCATCGTGATCGGCAGCCGCGCCTACGAGATCGATCCGGTGCTCGTGCGGGCCAATCGCCGCCTGCTCGACTACGCCCGCAACGGCGGCCTGGTGATCGTCCAGTACGAGCAGGCGCCATACTTCGACGGCAAGTTCGGCCCCTACTCGCTGGAGCAGGCGCGGCCGGCCGACCGGGTGACCGACGAGACGGCCGCCGTGACCCTCCTCGACCCGGCGAGCCCGGTCTTCAACACACCCAACAAGATCGGGGCCGCGGACTGGGAGGGGTGGATCCAGGAGCGAGGGCTCTACTTCGCCCACACCTGGGACCCGGCCTTCAAGCCGCTGCTCTCGATGAAGGACCCGGACACTCCGGACCTCCCGGGGAGCCTGCTGGTGGCCAGGGTCGGCAAGGGAACCTACGTCTACACCGCCCTCGCCCTCTTCCGCCAGCTCCCGGCCGGCGTGCCCGGGGCCTATAGGCTGTTCGCGAATCTGCTCGGGCTCCAGGGGAGCCGCTGATAGGATCGCCCGCCCAGCCATGCGAAACCTCCGCCTCCTGCCGGTCCTTCTGAGCCTCCTCGCCGCGAGCTGCGGCGACGGCCGGATCCCGCTGGTCGTCTACTCCCCGCACGGCCGCGACCTCCTGCTGCTGATGGAGAAGAGCTTCGAGGCGAAGCACCCGACGATCGACGTCCGCTGGCTCGACATGGGCTCGCAGGAGGTCTACGACCGCGTCCGCTCCGAGACCGCCAACCCGCAGGCGGACGTCTGGTTCGGCGGCCCGCAGACGATCTTCGCCCGCGGCGCCTCCGAAGGGCTGCTCGCCCCCTACCGCCCGACCTGGGCCGACGCGGTGCCGGCGGCCAGCCGCGCCGCCGGCGACCTCTACTTCGGCTCCTACCGCACCGCGCCGGTGCTGGTCTACAACTCGAAGGCCCTCCGCCGCGACGAGGCCCCGGGCGACTGGGACGACCTGCTGGCGCCGCGCTGGAAGGGGAAGATCCTGATCCGCGACCCGCTGGCCAGCGGCACCATGCGCACCCTCTTCGGCATGATCCTCGCCCGCTCGGTGAAGGAGACCGGAAGCCCCGAGCGCGGCTGGCAGTGGCTGCGCGCCTTCGACTCCCAGACCAAGGAGTACGTGCAGAACCCGGCGCTGCTGATGGAGAAGCTCAACCGCCAGGAGGGGCTGATCACCGTCTGGGAGCTCACCGACATGCTCTGGCAGGCGAAGCGCGGCGCCCCCCTCGGCTTCCGCTTCGCCCGGAGCGGCACGCCGGTGATCGACGACTCGATCGGCTTGGTCCGGAACTCCAAACACCCGGCCGAGGCGAAGGCGTTCGAGGAGTACGTGGGGAGCGTCGAGGCGCAGGAGCTGGCGGCGCGCGAGGCCTTCCGGCTGCCGGCGCGCACCGACATCCCCCCCGAGCGGCTGCCGCAGTGGGCACAGGAGGTGCTGCGCGACCTCGTCCCCGCCGACGTCGACTGGGGAATGATCTCCGCCCACGGCCAGGAGTGGATGACCACCTGGGACCACACCGTGCGCAGCCGCGGCGGCGCGAAGAAATAGCGCCCGTCATGCCCTTCCTCGCCCTCGACGGGCTCGACAAGAGCTTCGGAGCCCAGCCGGTCCTGCGCGGCCTCGCCCTCGCCGTGGAGAAGGGGGAGATCCTCGCGCTCCTCGGCCCTTCCGGCAGCGGCAAGACCACGGCGCTGCGGCTGATCGCCGGCTTCGAGCGGCCCGACCGCGGCCGCATCCTGGTCGAGGGGAGCGACGTCGCTGCGCTCCCCCCCGAGCGGCGCCACTTCGGCATGGTGTTCCAGCACTACGCCCTCTTCCCCCACCTCACCGTCGGCGAGAACGTGGCCTTCGGCCTGCCGGGGGCGTCGAAGGCGGACGCCGCGAGGCGGGTCGGCGAGGCGCTCGCCCTGGTCGACCTCCCAGGCTACGAGGCGCGGCGGGTGGGGGAGATCTCCGGCGGCCAGCAGCAGCGGGTGGCGCTCGCCCGCGCCCTGGCGCCCGAGCCGCGCGTGCTGCTGCTCGACGAGCCGCTCTCGAACCTCGATCCGGCGCTGCGCGAGCGTACGCGCCGCGAGCTGCGCCAGGTGATCAAGCGCGTTGCCATTACGACCGTCTTCGTCACCCATGAACAGGAAGAGGCCTTCGACC
>DASWQX010001105.1:0-1699 GCA_036403495.1 Thermoanaerobaculia bacterium | reverse complement strand
AGGTCCGGTTCCATGCCGCCGGCGCCGCGCTCAACGGCGCGGCCGTGCTGGCCGCCGTCGTCTGGCTGTTGTCCAACGATGCGCCGGCTTGGCCCTGGATTCTTCTGGCCATCTTCGCCGGCATGTATGTTGCCGACCTCGTCTCCGGCCTCCTGCACTGGGCGTTCGACACCTGGTTCGACGAGGACAACACCTTTCTCCGCCGCATGGTGCTGCAGGTCCGCGAGCATCACGTCTATCCTTACCGGATCTTTCACATCAGCTTCACGCACGACGCGGGAACGCTCTCCTGGATCGCGCTGATCCTGACCGGACCGCTGATCCTCGGCGCCATGATCTTCCGCGCCGGACCGATCGTCGCCTACATGGTTTTGGCGGCTGCGATCTTCAACGTCCTGCTCGTCACCATGCTGGAATTTCACAAGTGCGGGCACCGCTCGCGCAATCCGCTCTGGGTGCGCCTGCTGCAACGGAGCGGCCTCCTGCTCTCCGTGCCCCATCACATCCAGCACCATTCGGGAAATCACGATTACAACTACTGCCTGATCAACGGCTGGGCCGACCGCACCCTCGGGCGTCTCGGCCTCTTCCGCGCCCTGGAATGGATCATCGCCCGCTGGAGCGGCGCCCAGCCGCAGCGCAACGATCACGACTGGCTCCGCCGCTTCGGACGCAGAGTGGTGGGCCGGCGGCGGACGGCATGAGCCGCCTGTCAAAATACGTCGAGAAATGGCTCGCGGGCGACCTCGAGTTGGCGCCGATCACCGCGCTGCTGAGCGTGCGGCCGGTCTCGCTGGACAAGGGCGAAGCGAAAATCGAGATGATCGTGGGGGAGCGCCTCCACAACGCCATGGGCACCGTCCACGGCGGCATCCTCTGCGACCTCGCGGACATTGCGATGGGCACCGCCCTCGCCACCCTCACCGTCGAAGACGAGGCGTTCTTGACGCTGGAGCTCCACATGAGCTATTTCCGCCCCATCGTCGAAGGCCGCCTCGCCGCTCACGCCCGAGTGATCCGCCGGGGAACCACCACCGCGCACCTCGAATGCGATCTCGAGGATGGCGAGGGAAACCTGGTGGCGCGGGCGTCGTCCACCTGTGCCATCCGGAAAGGTTGATCCCCCCGAGGAGGCGGTAACGGGCGCCCCGCGACGACCGGGGCGCCCTTCCTCTCGATCAATTGCAGAAATGCGTAACCGTGGGGCAGACGCTGTCATCCGACCATCCGCCTCCACCGGCCGCCACCAGCAGATCCTTCTGGTCGAGCTGGCGGAGCGTCTCCTTCGCAATCTCAAGCTTCTTGACAGTCTTTGCCCTTTTCATTGTTTTTTCCTTTCATTGCGAGCCATTGATAAATCGACTTTGCTTCTGACTGAGGACACTGAGAGCGTACGCGAAAAGCGCCGCCTGGTTTCACGGCGGCGAGCGCTCAGGACGGATTCGAGTCAGAAGAGCAAGTTTTCGATACTCGGCGGAGACTCCTCGACGGAGGCGGTAGAGACGTTCCAGGTCATCAACGACACCCTTTCGGAGGCCACGGGACCGCGGAACGTCTCCGCCGGGGCAACGTGGGTGCGGGTTGATGCCGTCCTTCGCGGCACACCAATGCTGTCTTTGCTTTTGTCTTTCAACGACGCGTTTGCGTGCCCTCAGAGGTTCGCCGAATTGGAACGGTTCCTCTCCGTCGGAGACGTTCC
>DASWQX010001104.1:0-3360 GCA_036403495.1 Thermoanaerobaculia bacterium | reverse complement strand
CAGCAGGTATTTCTCCTGCCACATCAGGATCGGCCCCGGCGCCAGCCCGTCCCGCACGAAGCGCGGCAGCTTCTCGCGCTCCAGGACCAGGTACACGGTCCTGCCGGAGCTCCAGGCCGCCTTGAACTGCGCCGCGCGGGGGAAACGCCGGATCCGCTCCTCCGGGGGCAGGTGGCCAAGGCCGAAGGCCAGCTCGCCCTCGTACCCGACCGTGCCGATCTCCCGCCGGAGGTAGACCGGAAGCGTCTGAGGATAGCAGCGATAGGAGAAAACCTCGTCGCCGGCCTTCAGCCGGGGGGCGAGGAAGCGGGCGATCCGCGCGGTGCTCAGGTCGGAGGAGGCCCGCGGCCCTAGCGACACGAGGCAGATCACCAGCAGCGCCGGAGCCACCGCCAGCGCCGCCAGGCTGTGGAACCGCCCGCGCCACCAGAGCCAGGCCGAGAGGAGGCAGGCCGCCAGGGTGGGCAGCGCGAAAGCCAGGAGGTTCGGCACGAGGACGGTCGAGACCCGGCTCACCTTCCCGAGGGAGACCGCGACCAGGGCGGCGGCCAGGACGGTGAGCAGCAGCGCCCCCACCGCGCCGCCGGCGCGGACCCAGGCGCGGAGGCGCTCATCCTCCTCAGCCTCCTCCAGAGCCAGCGCGATCAGCACGGCGAGCGGCGGGATGGCCGGCAGGATGTAGGGCACCAGCTTCGACTGCGAGGCCGAGAAGAAGAGGAAGACGAACCCCGCCCAGCAGGCCAGGAAGACGAGCCCGGGCTGGTCGCTCAAGCGGTCTCGCAGCCGTCCGGTCCCGCGCCGGAAGAGCCGCGCCGCCGCCGGCAGCACGCCGGACCAGGGGACCAGGCCGAGGGCCAGGATGGCGGCGAAGAACCAGAACGGCTCCTGCCGCCTCGCCTCCGCGGTGGCGTAGCGCAGCAGGTGCTCATGGACGAAGTAGAACCAGAGGAAGTCCGGGTTGCGCCGGGCCGCCAGCAGGTGCCAGGGGAGGGCGATGGCCAGGAACAGCGCGCCTCCGCCGATCCAGGGCACCCGCAGCAGGAGCCGCCACCGGCGGGTGAGCAGGAGAAAGAGGAAGATCACCGCCCCGGGAATCACGAAGCCGATCAGCCCCTTGGTGAGGGTGGCGAGCGCGGCGCAGGCGAAGACCCCGTACCAGAGCGCCCGCTCTCCCGGCGCCCCCCGCTCCCGCTCCTGGGCCAGCCAGAAGCAGGTCAGGGTGGCGCTCAGGAAGAAGGTGAGCGTCATGTCGATGATGTTGGCGCGGGAGAGGGCGACCCAGAGCGGCGAGCTGCCGAGCACGATCGCTGCCGTCAGCCCGACCCGGCCGCCGCCGATCGATCGCCCCAGCCGCCACGCGAGGGCTACCCCCGCCAGCCCGAAGAGGGCGCCGAAGAGCCGGCAAGCGAGGTCGGGATCGCCGATCAGCCGGAGCGCCGCCGCGCTCAGCCAGTAGTAGAGCGGCGGCTTCTCGAAATAGAGCACCCCGTTCAGGTGCGGCGTCACGAAATCCCCCCGCACCAGCATCTCGCGCGGGATCTCCGCATACCGCCCCTCGTCGGGCTCCAGCAGCGGATAGCTGCCGAGGCCGCCGAAGAAGAGCAGCAGCGCGAGGAGGGCCAGGGCCACGCGGGAGGGCCCGGAGCCGCGGAGGCCGCCCGGTTGCGGCGGGGGGTCCAGGAGAGGTTTCGGCATAGGGAGGGTCGGGGCTCGCCCCGGCGACAGCGAAGGATATAGCGCTTCAGCCGTTTCTCAGTGCGTCTTCATGAACCTTTCATGGAACCGGGAGGAGGTGGGGATCGGGGGCGATCGTTGCCAGGCCGGTCGCAGTGGAACGAAACCTGCAGCGCCAGATAGCGTAAAATGGACCGGCGTGGATCTCGCCGGCCGCGAGCCCTTGACAGCGGCGTCGCTTGTTTATAGGTTGATATCGCGACAGCAGGGAATCGAGGAGGTGCTCATGGCGATGGCAGCCGCCCGCGGCGAGGTCCAAGACAGTGAAAATTTTCGATGGCATGTCCCTCGGAAGGAGGATCCCATGAGCGCGATGGCAGCGATGAATGAGCCCGAGCGCCGGGGAGGCCGCCTGCGGACCTGGAGGGTCTTGGTCTTCGGGAGCATCGGCGCGCTATATCTGGTCTCCCTCGGCGTGCCCGCCCTGCGGGAGACCCTCGCGCGGGTGTTCGCCTATTTCCCGCGATGACCGAAGCGAGCGGCGGCACTCCAGGCAGTCCGAAGGTCGGCCGCTCGGGACAGATCGCCTGGGGCGCCATTGGCGGGCTCACCCCCTACGTCGTCGCGGGCCTGAACGCGGTCGGCTATCGGACCGATTTCCCACTTCCTGATCTCGGCTGGGGCTTCGTCCTCGCTCTGGTCCTCTCCGTGGGCTTGGGGATCATCGGCTCGATCCTCCTCGAATCCCATACCCCCTTCGCGGCCTGGTACCACGGTGGATCCTTCCGGATCATGCTGAATTTCCTCTTCAGCGAGTCCCTGCACCAGATCAGCCAGCAACTTCTGCGTTGACGCGCTTTTTCCTGAACCTGTACAATCCAAGCCTCTCGGGGATTCTGAAATCTCGATGAGCGGGCGGTGCGGTGAGATCCCTTTGCTTTTCCTTGCGGGAATCCCAATTTGGTTCGGGCCGGACCTGGCACGGCCCAGGAGGTTTCCATGTCTGATCGCCTTCGGTTCCGAGCGAGCGGGTCCCCCGCGGCTCTCCTCCTCACTTTGGCCCTCCTGGTCCTGGTCCCCGCGGCCGCGCTCGCCAACACGCCCGCGCCCCAGTTCGTGACCGTCGCCGGTGACCTGCAATCCGAGCTCGGCTGTCCGAACGACTGGATGCCCGACTGCGCCGCCACCCACCTCGCCTACGACCCGGTGGACGACGTCTGGCAGGGGACGTTCAACGTCCCGGCCGGCAGCTACCAGTACAAGGCGGCCCTCAACAACTCGTGGACCGAGAACTACGGCGCCAACGCGGTGGAAAACGGCGGCAACATCTCCCTCAACCTCGGCTCCGCCGCCGCCGTCAAGTTCTACTACTCGCACCAGACCCACTGGGTCACCAGCAACAAGAACGCCGTGATCGCCGTGGCCCCCGGCAGCTATCAGCATTTCCTCGGCTGCCCCGGCGACTGGCAGCCCGACTGCCTGCGCTCGTGGCTCCAGGACCCGGACGGCGACGGGATCTACTCCTTCACCACCCGTTCGATCCCGGCCGGCAGCTACGAGGCCAAGGTCGCCATCAACGAGAGCTGGGACGAGAACTACGGAGCGGGCGGCGTGCCCAACGGATCGAACATCGCGTTCTCCGTTCCCGCCTCCTGCCAGGAGATCGTCTTCACCTACAACGCCGCC
>DASWQX010001103.1:0-2944 GCA_036403495.1 Thermoanaerobaculia bacterium | reverse complement strand
TGTGATTGCCGCCGGCGGCGAAGAAGAGCATCGCATATTCGACGATCGCCTTGCGCGAGGCCTCCGGCAGCCGCTCGGGGCGTTCGATCAGGGCACCCAGCAGGCGCTTGGTGGTCAGGCCCGACGCCGACATCTGATCGTAGAAGACCGGATCGAGCTGGACCGCCGCCCGGTAGAGGTGGAGGGCCACCAGCTTCTGATTCAACGGCAGCTTGGAGAAGCTGGGGGACTCGACCTGCAGATAGCCGCGCTCACCGATCCGCGCCACCAGGTGCGAGGTCGAGGGCCCTTGAGCCAGCAGCGGCGCGGCGGGCAGCGAGGCGAGCATGGCTGGAGCGAACAGAACCAGAGCGAGCGTTCGTCGAGTGCGGCGAAGGACCATGGCGTCTCTCTTTCCTGTGAAGCGACGGTTTGAGCGTGCATTCTAGCGCCTTGCCAGCCCCCCCGCCGATACGACATCATCGCCAGCCTATCGAGGAGGATGGATATCTTGAGGAAGCTCACTCTTGCGCTCGTCCTTGCCGGCTTCACCGCCGCCTTCGTGCTCGCCGCCGCCCCCGGTTTCGCGGGCATCCATTACAAGTCGGTCTCCCGCACGGAATCCGAGGGGTCCCGGGCGCGCAGCAGCGACGTCCAGGCGGAAGGCTGGGTCGCGGCGGACAAGGCCAAGATCGTCTTTCTGGAGAGCCACGACAACCCCGTGGCGCAGCAGGGCACCTATCTCCTCACCAAGGACGGCGGCAGAACCCTCTACCTGGTCAACCCCAAGGATCAGACCTACGCCAAGTGGAGCCTGCAGGGGATGCTCGGCACGATCGGCGCCGTGATGAACGGCATGGGGCCGCTGCTGAAGATCCAGTTCAGCGACCTCAAGGCCGACAAGGTGGCGGAGGAGGATGGCGGCAAGATCCTCGGCCTCCCCACCCGGCACACCAGGTTCCGCACCACCTACGTGGCCAGCGTCAAGGTGCTCGGCATGGGGAGCACCTCGAACGTGGTGAGCGAGCAGGAGGTCTGGTCCACCACCAGCCTCGCCGATCCCGGCCTGGGCGTCTGGCTGCGCGCCGAGCCGCCGCGGACGGGCAACACGGAATTCGACAAGCTGATCACCAGCCAGGCCGGGCACATTCAGGGCTACCCCCTGAAGATGGTCACCGTCACCACGAACACCGCGCAGAAGGGGAACCGGACGACCACCACCCGCTCCACCATGGAAGTCACCCAGATCGACACCTCCGCGGCCGTCCCCGCCTCGACCTTCGAGATCCCGGCCGGCTACAAGGAGACCCAGATCGAGCCCGTCGAGGAGCACCCCTGATGGCCGCCGATCTCCCCGAGGGCCAGCGGCTGAGCCGCCGCGAGATCTACAAGGGGCGAACCTTCGGCGTCGAGGTCGACCAGGTCCGCCTCCCCAACGGCAAAGAGGTCGAGATGGAGATCGTGCGCCACCGCGGCGCCGCGGCGGTGATCCCCCTGCTCGACGACGGCACCGTGATCTTCGTCCGCCAGTATCGCTACGCCACCGGCGGCTGGCTGCTGGAGATCCCCGCCGGCAAGCTCGACGGCTCCGAATCGCCAGAGACCTGCGCCCGCCGCGAGGTCGAGGAGGAGGCCGGCTACACCCCCGGCAAGCTCGAGCCGCTCGGTTGGATCTGGGCCACCCCCGGCTTCGCCGACGAGAAGATCCACCTCTTCCTCGCCACGGACCTCGAGGCCACCCCGCAGCGGCTGGAAGAGGACGAGGTGCTCCACATCGAGCGCATCCCCCTCCAGGAAGCGATCGATCTCGCCACCAACGGGGATTTCCACGATTCGAAGTCGATCTGCGCGCTTCTGCGGCTGGCGCGGGCGCGGAAGCTGTAGAGCGTTTTAGGCTCCGCGCCTCTCCAGGCGGCGCTTCCGCCTCCCGAGGCGCCGCGTCCGCCTGAAAAGGCGGCGCTTCCGCCTCGCGAGGCGACGCCGCGAGCGGACGAGGCGAGAGTCCGAGCGCTGGAGGCGGCGCTTCCGCCGGAAAAGGCGAGGCTTCCGCCGGGCGAGGTGGGACTTCGGCCTGGCGAGGCGCCGCTTCGAGCGGACAAGGCGGCACTTCCGCCTCGCGCGGCGCCCCGGCCGCCGGCTCCGGCGGGAGGGAGACCCAACGCTTTCACTGCACGCAACTCGCCTGTCCTACGGGCTATCTGAGCTCTCTCCAAATTTCCGTCGGAGGCGGTAGAGACGTTCCAGGTCATTTACGACAACCTGACGGAGGCCACGGGGACCGCGGAACGTCTCCGCCGGAGGGCAGGTCATTGCGGATCGCGAGGTCTGAATGGAGCAGTTTGAGACCTTCTCACCGGGAGTGGCGGATGGAGATTCAATCCCTTCGAGGAGACGTCCCGCCGTCCCCGTGGTCTGCGGAAGGGTGTCGTGGACGGGCTGGGAACGTCTCTACGCCCTTCGTCGGGAATCCGATTGAACGTCCGGGGTCTGGATGTGCTCCGGCCGGAAATCCAACCCGACCACCCGTGCTGCGACGCGCCGCAGCACGGGGGCTAGCAGGACGATCAGTTTTCTCGCGGGCCAGGGGAGGGCGAAGGGTTTTCCTCCGGGTCCGAACATGCGGCGGTGGATGAAGACCTGTCCGGCCTGGATGCGGCGGACGGGCATCTCGCGGCGCTTTTGAACGGCGCGGAGATCGTCCTCGGTGACGTTCCCCTGCTTTAGTTTGGCGGCGAGGAGGTTGGCGGTCGCCACGGCGTCCTGGACCGCGAGGTTGATGCCGACGCCGCCGGCAGGGGACATGGCGTGGGCGGCGTCGCCGATGCAGAGGAGCCCAGGGCGGTGCCAGTCGGGGAGGCGGTTCACCTGCACGGTGAGCAGCTTCACCTTGTCCCAATCGTCGATCTCGCCGATCGTGTCCGCCAGGAACGGGGCGGCGCCGGCGATGCCGGCGCGGAAGGCTTCC
>DASWQX010001102.1:0-3855 GCA_036403495.1 Thermoanaerobaculia bacterium | reverse complement strand
ATGCTATTTTCACAGACCCCGCCGGAGAGGCTGCTCCAGGCACCCCGGTCCGCGAATCGCCGGGCCCGCAAGAATCCAAGACGAGTGGAGACGAAATGAACGATCAGGAAAACCAGCAGGAAAACCAGGACGCCGGCCATGGCGTGGCCGAGCTCCAGCAGGAGGCTCCGGCGACGAGCGAAAACGCAGCGGTCGATCATCCCCAGGTCCATGCCAGCGAAGCCAGCGCTCCGGCAACCGAGGGCTCCTCCGAGCCCGAGCAGGGAGATCAACCGCAGGAAGCTCCCGCTGAGAGCGCAGAGCCGGCGGCCGTCGAGGCCGGCCCGGACGAGAAGACCGACGAAAAGAAGGACTTCGGCCAGATCCTCGCGGAGTTCGAGGGCGACGCCCCGAAGAGCGAGGCGCCCACGGCCGGCCAGAAGGTCAAGGGCAAGATCCTGTCGATCACCGAGGAGTGGGCGTTCCTCGACCTCGGCGGCAAGGCCGAGGGGCGGATCGCCGCCGCGGACCTCAAGGACGCCGAGGGCAATCTCACCGTCAAGGAAGGCGACACCCTGGACGCCACCGTCACCGGCACCGACCCGGAGAGCGGCGCCCTGCTGCTGCGCCGCAAGGCGGGCGGCGGCGGCAAGGGCAAGCGGGCGGCGGCCGAGGTGCCGGCCGAGATCCGCCAAGCCCACGAGGCCAACCTGCCGGTCGAGGGTCTGGTGACCGGCCTCAACAAGGGGGGCGCCGAGGTCCAGGTGGCCGGCATGCGGGCGTTCTGCCCGCTCTCGCAGCTCGATCTCCGCTATGTCGAGAACCCCCAGCAGTTCGTCGGCCAGAAGCTGCTGTTCAAGGTCAACCGGCTGGAAGAGGGGAACCGCGGCGGCCGCGGCCCCAACATCGTGCTCTCCCGCCGCCAGCTCCTCGAGGAGGAGCAGCAGACCCGCGCCGCCGAGACGCGCGACAAGCTCCAGGTGGGCGCCGTGCTCACCGGCCGGGTGACCTCGCTGACCACCTACGGCGCCTTCATCGACCTCGGCGGCATCGAGGGGATGCTCCACGTCAGCGAGATCGGCCACAGCCGCACCACCCATCCGCAGGACGTCTTCACCGTCGGCCAGGAGGTCGAGGTGCAGGTGATCAAGATCGAGCAGGGGAAGGACGAGAAGCGCCCCGAGCGGATCTCGCTCTCCCGCCGCTCGCTGGAGAGCGATCCCTGGAACGACGCCGCCTCCCGCTTCCCCGAGGGGACCGAGGCGACCGGTAAGGTCATGCGGCTGGAGACCTTCGGAGCTTTCGTCGAGCTGGCTCCCGGCCTCGAAGGGCTCGTCCACATCAGCGAGATGGGGGCCGGCCGGCGGTTGAACCACTCGCGCGAGGCGGCGCAGCAGGGCCAGGAGGTGCAGGTCCGGGTGCTCGGAGTCGACACCGGACGGCGCCGGATCTCGCTCTCTATGGGCGGCGGATCGGGCATGGCGGCAGGCGGCAGCACGGGCATGGGTGCGGGTGCGGGAACGTCCTCCGGAGCGAGCGACGAGCCCCGTTCCGAGCGGCGCCGTGGGGGTGGGGGGGGCGGCGGCGGCGGCCGGAACCAGGACTTCGCCCGCAGCGAGCGCGGCGACCGCGGCGATCGTTCGCGGGGTGACCGCGGCGGCTCCCGCGACCACGAGGCCTACGCCGGCGGCGGCGGTGGCGGCACCACCAGCTCCACGCCCAGCGGCTCGGGCTTCGGCTCGATGGCCGACTTCTTCACCCGCGCCAAGAAGGGGTAGCAGCTTCCAGGACAGACACGGACCAACACGGACGACCCGGGACGAAAAACTCCCTTGTCCTTGTTCGTCCGTGTCTGTCCATGCTGGTCCGTGTCCGTCCCCGCTCTTTCCCGCTACCGCCTCTTCGGAGTGATTCTGAGCACGGCTTTCCTGCCGTTCGCGCCCTCCGTGAAGCTCCACTCGCAGCCGAGCATCTTGCAGACGGTGTCCAGGCACTGATCGACGGGCGCCGCCTCGAGATTCAGGGTCAGGGTGCCCTTGATCGCGGGATCGACGACGACCTCGGCGTCCAGCATCTCGCCGAAGGTCCGCAGCACATCCTGCCCGTCGGCCTTGGTGACCTTGAGATCGATCTCCTCTTTGATCGGCGGCTTGGCGCGGTCGGCAACGGCTTCCGGCTTGCCCGCCGCCGCGGGCAGAATCCGCAGCTTCGGCGGCGAGCCGGCCTCCAGCCTCCAGCGGCAGCCGAGGCTCTCGCAGACGGTGTCGAGAAGGATCCGCACGCGCACGTTGTGAAGCTCCACGGACAGCGGCCCCCGAACTCCGGGGTCCACCACCGCCTCCACTCCGAGCATCTTGGCGAAGCTGCGGAAGACCTCGTCCGGAGCCGCGTTCTTCAGCGTCAGATCGACCCGATCCTCCAGCTTGCCCGGATCGGCGGGCTCGGCCCAGGCCGCTCCCGCGACGAGCAGCAGCAACGCGCATCCCCATCCTGCCTGGCGTAGTCCCTTCATCGCTGTCCTCCGTGAATCAAGATCATGGACCCGGACGGCGGGGAGCTCTTGGCGGCCTCTCCATTGTGGATCAGGACGCGACCCTCCAGGTGCCGAACGATCAGCACCTCCCCCACGTTCTCGATCGAGGCCGACGCGCGCGGACGCGGTGCGAAGATCAGGAAGAGCACGCCGAGCGCCAACAGCGCCGACGCTCCGGCCACCGCCGGCACAAGCCTCGGGCGCCGCGCCGGCCGCTCGGCCAACTCCTCGGCCAGGGCGCCGCGGACGATCCGCTCGACGCTCTCCGGCCGTGGCTCCAGCGACTGCCTCAGTTGCCGATCCGTCCCGCTATCCATCGCGATCCTCCAGAAGTTGCTGCAGCCGCTTCCTTGCCCGGTGCACGCGCATCTTGAGCGCCGAGACCGAGATGCCGAGCACCTCGGCGCCCTCGGTCGGCCCGAGGTCGCCCGCGGCCACCAGCAGGAGCGCCTCGCGGTCCCTGCCGGGGAGCCGGCGGAGAGCCGCCAGCGTGCGGTCGAGCTCGGTCCGCAGTGTGGCGCTCCGCTCCGGATCCGGCAAGGGGCTCCGGCCGTCGAGCAGCGCGGTCAGAGGCTCCAGCAGGCGCCGCTGGAGCATCAGGCGGCCGGCGCGCCTGCGGGCCACCGCGAAGGCGAACGCCGCCGGGCAGTCCGGCGCGCCGGCGCGGCGCCAGCGCTGGACGAGGGCCGCCAGGGCGTCCTGGGCGACCTCCTCGGCCAGCGAGACGTCGCCGGTGCGCCCGAGCGAATAGCGGAGGAGTTGGGGGGCCAGCTCCCTCACCGCCGTTTCCAGTTCCATGATCGGGATGTACCTGGAGTGGGGATCGGGTCACACCCTGCGGAGGGAAGGCTTACAAAGTGGCTTGAAATCAGACGATTCTATGGTACCCTTACCGAGCCGTATAGGCGTTTTTCTGACAATTTCTCGCGCCGAAGGCGCATGGGGCCACCACCAGAATGGAGTTTCAAAAGCCTCCCATGCCGAGCCCACCCGTCCCCTCCCGCCCTCGGCGCGGCCGCAAGGCTGCCCTGTCCCTCCTCGCCATCACCAGCACCTGCGCCACCTGCGCGGCGCCGCTCCTCGAGGCCCAGAGCCTGCTGGGGTCGCACGAATCGCTGCTGCGCCAGAACGAGGAGGCGCGCGAGCACGAGTTCACCTACCTGCGCACCACCGCCGACGTCCGCGACTATGCCCAGCAGGGGCTCCTGGTGCGCCTGCCCGGCAACTCGGACTACGAGCTGGCCACCGACGAGGTCTCCTTCCCGTACGCGCGGCCGGAGGTGAAGACGTTCGTCGAGCGCCTGTCGGATCAGTACCACAGCGCCTGCGGCGAGCGCCTGGTG
>DASWQX010001101.1:0-2393 GCA_036403495.1 Thermoanaerobaculia bacterium | reverse complement strand
CCTGCCGCGCCTCGTCCACGGCGGCCCCGGGAGACTTCTTCCGCGCCGGTTTTCTCTCCGCCGGCTCGCGGGTGGACTTCATGAGCTTACGGACCTCCTGCTCGCTCAGCTCGCGCAGGGCGCCCACCGGCAGGGCGGTATCCCGCAAGGGGCCGATGGCGACGCGGCGGAGCTTGCCGACGGGGTGGCCGATCTGGAAGAACATCTCGCGGATCTGGCGCGTGCGACCCTCGGCGATCTCGACGGTCCACCAGGAGTTGTCGCTCTCGGGCTCCCCCTTGCGGCGGGGCGCCGGCCGGAAGTCGCGCGGCGTGATCTTCGCCGGCGCCGTGCGCCGACCCTCCAGCATGACGCCGTTGCGCAGGCGTTCGAGCTGGGCCTCGGTGGGGGTCCCCTTGACCTTGACCTCGTAGGTCTTGGTGCTGCCGTAGCGCGGGTGGGCGATGCGTTGCGCGAATTCGCCGTCGTCGGTGAGCAGCAGGAGTCCCTCGGTGTTGTAGTCGAGGCGGCCGACGGGCACCAGCGCCTTGCGCATCGTGGGCGGGATGAAGTCGAGGACGGTCTTGCGCCCCTCCGGGTCCGCGAGGGTGGACATCACCTTCTTGGGCTTGTTGAGGAGGAGGTAGCGGTGGTCGTGGGCGGCGGCGGGCTGCACCCGCCGGCCGTCGACCTTGATCGCGTCCCGTTCCGGATCGACCTTGTCGCCGATCCCGGCCACCTGGCCGTTGACGGTGACGTGGCCCTCCTCGATCATCTCCTCGGCCTTGCGGCGGGAGGCGATCCCGGCGCGGGCGAGGATCTTCTGCAGGCGTTCCTCGCTCATGGCAGCTCATCCTCCTGCCGCTCTTCCAAGTCGGCGATCTCGCGCAGGATGCGTTCCTCGCGGTCCTCTCCCCGCGGCTCGACCTCGTCAATCCGCGGCGGCAGCCCGGCCATCTCAGCGAGGCCGGCCACGGCGCTGGCATCGCCGGAGCCGAAGGTCTCCTCGAACTCCTCGAGCGGCGGCAGGTCCTTCAGGGCGTTGAGCCCGAAGTGGACCAGGAACTCCCGCGTGGTGCCGTAGAGGAAGGGCTTGCCGACCACCTCCTTGCGGCCGACGATGCGGACCAGGCGCCGTTCGAGCAGGGTCTTGAGGACGCCGGCGGCGCTGACGCCGCGCAGCTCCTGGATCTCCGGGCCGGTCATCGGCTGCCGGTAGGCGATGATCGCCAGGGTTTCCAGCGCCGCCATCGAGAGCTTGTTGCCGCCGGAGACGTCGAAGAAGCGGCGGAGCCAGCCGACCACCTCGGGACGGGTGGCCAGGCGCACGCCCCCGGCCACGTCCTCCACCAGCACGCCGCGGCCGTCGCCGGCGTAGCGGGCCAGCACCGTCTCCAGCGCCGCGGCCGCCTCCTCGCGCTCTTCCTCGTCGAACAGCTCCATCAGCTTGGTCCGCGGCACCGGCTCGGAGGAGACGAAGAGGATCGCCTCCAGGGCGGCTTCCATCTCGGAACGCTCGGTCGCGCTCCGCTCGGCGGCACGCGCGGACCGCCGTCGCTCCGTCTCGGACGGCTCGATTTCGAGCTGCCCGGTTTCGGGCTGTTCCGGCTTCTCGGTCTCGGGCTTCTCGGTCTCGATCGGCTCAATTTCGATCGGCTCGGTTTTGGGCTGCTCGCTCATGACCCGATCGCCTCCCGGTCGAGATCTCCCAGCTCGCGCGTGGTGCGGTAGAGCAGGACGTCGCCGCTCTCGGTCTGGTGGACGCGCACGAGGTTGAGCCGCGCCAGCTCCAGCACGGCGAGGAAGGTGGCGATCGCCTCCGCGCGGCAGGAGAGCCCGCGCAGATCGGCGATCAGGTCGTAGGGGTGGCCGGCGTCGAGAATGCTCATCAGGCGGTCGAACTGCCCGCGCACGGAGAACTCTTCGAGCGAGAGCTGGAGCGGCGGCGGGTGCTCGCGGTCGTAGCGGACGAGGGCCGTCTTGAGCGCGCCCAGGAGGTCGAACAGCGAGACCTCGCCGAGGTCGATTGTTGCCTCCTCGTCCTCCGGCAGGCTGGGGAGCGGCTGCGGCCGGCGGGTCCAGATCCCCATTCGCGTGCGGTCGACCTCGGCGAAGGACTGGGCGATCTCCTTGAGCCGGCGGTATTCGAGGAGCCGCTCGACCAGCTCCTGGCGCGGGTCCTCCTCGGGCTCGCCCTCGGCCTTGGGCGGCCGCGGCAGCAGCATCTTGGACTTCAGATGGATGAGCAGCGCCGCCTCGTAGATGTACTCGCCGGCGACGTCGAGGTTGAGCACCTCCATGAGCTGCAGGTAGGCGTGGAACTGGTCGCAGATCGTGGCGACCGGGATGTCGGTGATCTCCACCCGGTTGAGCTTGATCAGGTGCAGCAGCAGGTCGAGCGGGCCGTCGAAGAT
>DASWQX010001100.1:0-4651 GCA_036403495.1 Thermoanaerobaculia bacterium | reverse complement strand
CGTCGATGCGGTCGATCGTGGCCGTCCTGATGCTCCTGCCGATCGCCTTCTTTCTGATCGGCGGAGTGCGGCGGATCGGGGTACGTGCAGTCTTCCTTCGCGGTTTGCCGTGGGCGCTGGGCGCGCTGATCTTCCCGGCGGCGACCGTGCTCATCCTCGCGCGCTCCGGCTGGCCGGTCTGGCAGTGGTCGGGCTACGGCTTCTGGATGCCCAACCGCTTCGACCATCTGTCGAGCACCTTCAACTTCCAGTACGCCTTCCAGCCCGACCTCACCTTCCGCCAGGAGGTCGTGGGACGCCCGCTCTCCCATCTCGAGCTGGCCCTGCGCGTGCTCGCGGGCATTCCGGGCCTCCGGCCGCACCACTACCTCGGCTACATCTGGCCCCTCGCCGGCTGGCTGGCGGCGATCCCCCTCTACCGGATCGCCCGGCGCCGCTATCCCAGCTTCACGGCGTGGACGGCGCCCGCGCTCCTCCTCTGGACGCTCGCGCACGTCGCCGTCTTCTCCCTCTACTTCTATCCCTCCTCCCGCTTCTATCTGGCGCCGCTGGCGCTCTGCCTCGTCCTGCTCGCCACATTCTGCGGCGTCGCGCTCTCCCGTCCAGACCGCCGGATGCGGCTCGCCGGGGCCGCCGTCGTGGTCGTCGTGGGGCTCCTGGCGGCGCAGGGGATCGCCGAGCTCCGGCGCGAGGGGCTGCCCAACCTCGACACCGAGCGGACGCGGGCGCGCTTCAACCGCTGGCTGGAGATCGGCGACGAGCGGCGCAGCCGGCGGACGATGCCCTTCGACCCCGTCCACGCCCAGGCCCTCGGACTGCTGACGCCCGAGGTCGCCGCCGAGGTCCACTCCTGGGGCGAGCTGCCGGACACCGTCCACGTCCGCCGGCTGCGCGCGAACGGCTTCCTCGCCGCCCATGCGCTAGAATCGCCGGGGAGGTAGGTATGACCATCACGCTGGACACCCCCAGGATTCCCACCCAAGCCACATTCGAGGTCGAGCCGCTCGTCATCGCCGGCCGCACCTTCCGCTCGCGCCTCTTCCTGGGCACGGGCAAATATCCCGACTTCGCCACCATGGCCGCCGCCCTGGAGGCCTCCGGCACCGAGGTCGTGACCGTGGCCCTGCGCCGCGTCAATCTCGACGAGCGGGGCCAGGGGTCGCTGCTCGACTTCGTGGATCCCGCCAAGTACCTGCTGCTCCCCAACACCGCCGGCTGCTACACCGCCGACGAGGCCGTCCGCACCGCCCGCCTCGCCCGCGAGCTGGGAGGGTGGGACTGGGTGAAGCTTGAGGTCATCGGCGACAAGAAGACCCTCTTCCCCGACAACATAGAGCTCCTGAAGGCCACCGAGACTCTGGTGGCCGAGGGCTTCATCGTCCTCCCCTACACCAACGACGACCCGGTGGTCTGCCGCCGGTTGGAAGAGGCCGGAGCGGCCGCCGTGATGCCCCTCGGCGCCCCGATCGGCTCGGGGATGGGCATCCGCAATCCGGCCAACCTGAGGATCATCCTGGAGCAGGCCAAGGTCCCAGTCATCGTGGACGCCGGAGTGGGCACGGCGAGCGACGCCGCCCTGGCCATGGAGCTGGGCGCGCACGGGGTCCTGATGAACACCGCCGTAGCCGAAGCCAAGGACCCGGTCCGCATGGCGAGGGCCATGAAGCTCGCCGTCGAAGCCGGCTGGCTGGCCGCCCACGCCGGCCGTATCCCCCGCAAGCTCTACGCCTCGGCGTCCTCGCCGACGACGGGGTTGCTGGAGTAGAGGCACCCCTGATGACGATTCAGAGCTCAAGACAGTTGATCTCGGTCGACGACTACCACCGAATGGCGGAGGATGGGTTCTTTGCGCAAGACGAGCGGACGGAGCTCATCGAGGGTGAGATCGTCGAGATGACGCCCATCGGAGACCTGCATGCGCTGGGAGTCCTGCGGCTCAATCTGTTCTTCCATCGCCAACTTCTGAATCGGGTCCTCGTCAATCCACAGAACCCTGTGCGGCTCGGTCCCTGGTCGGAGCCGCAACCGGATGTAGCCCTCGTGGCGTGGAGGGACGACCTTTACGGATCCACCGCCCCGACCCTTCAGGACTGTCACCTCCTGGTCGAGGTGTCCGATTCCTCGCTCCACTACGACCGGCGCGTCAAGATGCCTCTCTATGCCCGGCACGGTATCCCGGAGTCTTGGATCTTGAACCTGCCGGAAGATGTCCTCGAGGTCTACCGCCGGCCCGGCCCGGACGGCTACGCCGACGTCCGGCGCTTCCGCCGCGGCGATGGGGTCGCTCCGGAGGCCTTCCCGGACGCGGTGTTCGCAGTCTCCGAACTGCTCGGCCCTGGCGAGCAGGCAGGAGTCCGCGAATCCTGAAATCCGGATCCAAGGGTTGCGCCCAAGCTCGGCGTGCCCTACAATTCCTCCTCCGCACGGCAGCAACCCGTGCAGCCATAGCTCAACTGGATAGAGCGACAGACTACGGATCTGTAGGTTGGGGGTTCGACTCCTCCTGGCTGCACCATCTTCTAATTCCACAACAGCAAGCACTTAGCTCGATCGCGGCCCTGGCGGATGGACCGCGCGGGCAGGGTCATCGACTCTGGGGAATCTCTTGCTTGGCGAGATCGAGGAGAAGGCGGAGAGCCCGGTTGACCGACGCCGAGTCCTTGAAGGCCTGGGCCACGTCGGGATCGAGCAGGACCACGTTCGACCCCTGCTGGTAGCGCTGGTAGTACTTGCCGCGCACCGCTCCCGAGAAGTCGTACTCCGGTTCGAGATCGTCGTCCTCAGCCTGACTCATAGCGCCCATTCGAACCTCACCCTCGAAGTATATCGGGCAAACGAGCGACCCGCGCTTTCGGGACCGGAGATGGCTGGACTGGGCTGGCGGCCGCAGCATGGGGGGAGACTCCTGACTGCTCCATCTTCTTCGCCTCCCCGAAAAGTTGCACTCTGAGGCCGAGTCCCCTACACTCCACCCTCCGCATGGGCACCATGCAGCCATAGCTCAATTGGATAGAGCAACAGACTACGAATCTGTAGGTTGGAGGTTCGAGTCCTCCTGGCTGCACCACGTAAGTCCTTTAACTCCAAGTATTTAGCGGTACGGTCCGAAAGCGCCATCGGGAGCGTTTTTCCTCGGGGACCACTCAGGGACCACTCGCGCACCAAGTCGCGAGGCCGCTGCTTTCCCGCTCGATCCCGATCCCCCAAAAGACAACCGGCGCCGCGTGGCGCCGGGTTCAACCTCCGTATCCCGCGAGGGAACGGACCAACCAGACGGCCCGGCGGGGTGAGTCACCACGTCCGCCGAGCCTGACCCGAGCAAGGAGTATCAGTCCATGCGCGAGCTGCCCGAAGTCTACCCCACGCCCCTCAACCCTCTCCCGCCGTCGCTGTACGCGGCCCCGCCCTCCGATCCGCCGGACAATCGCCCGGCGCCTCCGGTCCCGCCGGCCGCACCGCCCTCCCTTGTCGTGGCCCCGCCTTCCGATCCTACGGACCCGCCCGCGCCTCCCGCCACCTGGGACCCTCGGAAGCCCGGGAACTCCGGTCCCTTCCCCTGGGAGGATCATGCCGTCTTCCGCTTCACCTTCCTCATGTGGTTCACGCGGCCGGAGGACCGCGAGCTGCTGGAAGCGTTGGGGCGGATGATCTACGAAATGACGCTGGAAGTCTGCGGGACGTGGCTCTCCCTTCCGGAGTCCACCACCCGCGCCGAGATGCGCGCCGCCGCCTACGACCTCCGGCACATCGAAGCCTTCCTCTGGTCGGTCGCCCTGGAACGAGAGCATGCCTCCCTGGGAGTGGAAGACGAGCGCCTTTCCATCATGGCGGCCGAGTGGTCGGGGATGGTGGGACGGATCGCCAAAGGGATCGAAGGGGCGGTCTGGCCGCTTCAAGGGACCGGCGGGAGCTACTACCCGTGAGAGTCGCGGCGGCCGAGCTGGTGCGCATCGAAGCCGATCCCACCACCCCGGACGGCATCATGCTCTATGAGGTCTGAGCCCATGAGGGAACGCAAAGAGACGGTCACCCTCAAGGCTACGGCTTGGGAGCTGGAGAGGTGGCACAACGCCGCCTACCGGGTGAAGCGGGACGTCCCCCGCTTCCTCATCTTCGCGGGCGATGCCACGGCCCGCTACCTCCGGGAGTTGGACCGCCAGCGCCGGCCGGACTTCGTCATGATCCGGGAGACGGAGAAGCGGAAGCTTGGCGCCTTGCTCAAAGCGGCGCGGGAGGCCGTCGAGCACCTTCCCAAGGTCCACCACAGCCCGATCTACGGCCCCCGGCCAATCCAGCGAAACCTACGGGACGCCGTGGAGGAAATCGACCGCTTCCTAATCGGGCGCGGGGAGGAGTATCCGTGCGACTGAGGATGGAGCGGGCACCTCTCCGACCAGGGGGAAGGTGCGCATAGCAGGAAACGGGGAGGGCGGTTCCTTTGTGGGGCCGCCCTCCTAGTTTTCCCAGGGGGGCGCAAGTGGGTGAACAGGAAAAGCGTAAAGGCATGGTGCGACGAAACCGAGCCGCCCGCCAAGTGGAAGGGCCTATCCACCGCTTATAGAGCGGGAGCGAAAGCGAGAGCGGCGGGTAAGGACAGAACCGAGTGCCGCTATGGGAGAGAGGATCTCGCTCAAGCTTGGCTAAGTGGGTT
>DASWQX010001099.1:0-2160 GCA_036403495.1 Thermoanaerobaculia bacterium | reverse complement strand
GGGATTCTAGCCCGGAGAGGGACGGAGGCGCCTACGGCAGCGGCAGGTGGAACGCGGTGGCCAGGAAGACCGCCATCTCGCCGCGGGTGATCGGCAGGTCGGGGCAGAAGTTGCCGCCGCCGCAGCCGCTGGTGATGCCGTCCGCCGCGAGCTGCTCGATGAAGCGGGCGGCCCAGTAGTTGGCCGGCACGTCGGCGAAGCGGGTGCCGGTGGCGGGCGGCGGATTTTCGTGCCGGGCGACGGTGAGCAGCACCGCCATCTCCGCCCGCGTCAACAGGTTGTCCGGGCAGTAGAGCGGCGGATTGGCCGAGCAGCCGCTCACCACCCCCTCGCGCGCCAGCTCCTCGATCCAGGGTCCGGCCCAGTAGCCGGGGGGAACGTCGTCGAAGCGGGTTCCCGTGGCCGGAGGGGGCGCCGTGCCGCGGGCGGCGAGGACGAAGATGGCCATCTGAGCCCGGTTGACGTAGGCGCCGGGGCAGAAATTGCCGCCGCCGCAGCCGCCGGTGACGCCGGCGGCGGCGAGCGCCTCGATGAACCGCCAGGCCCAGTAATTCGACGGCACGTCGGTGAAGGTGGGGACCACCGCGATCTTGGGGATGGCCCAGAGCTCGAAGCCGTGGGTGTTGTCGTTCGCCGTGAAATAGAGCTTCGACCCTGAGACCGTGAACCCCAGGGGATTGGAGGAGAGGGGGCCGGGCGCGACGTCGGCGAGCTGGACCGTGCCGGCATCGGTGCCGTCGCTGCGCCAGGCCTCGACGCCGTGCGCCGGATCGAAGGCGGAGAAGACGACCACGGAGCCCACGGCGGTCAAGCTGAAGGGGAGCGAGGAGCCCGCGCCCGGCACGATGTCCTTCACCAAGTGCGTGCCGGCCGCCGTGCCGTCGCTCACCCACAGCTCGAAGCCGTGGACGCCGTCGGCGGCGGTGAAGAAGACTTGGTTGCCGGCGACCGTCAGGCCGGAGATCCGGGAGCCGGCGGGGCCGGGGTTGATGTCCTTCACCAGCACCGTGCCGGCGTCGGTGCCATCGCTCCGCCACAGCTCCTCGCCGTGCCCGTCGTCGCCTCCCGGGAAGAAGAGGGTGCCGTCCGGAAGCGCGGCGAACGGCTCGTTGGTGGCGATGTCGACCGTACTGACCTGGACGGTGCCGGCCGCCGTGCCGTCGCTCTTCCAAAGGGTGTAGCGGAAGAGGGCGGGCTGGAAGGCGGCGAAGAAGAGCGTGCCATTGGCGTCCGTCAGCGGGTTGGAAGCCAGCCCGGTCCCGATCACCGAGGTTCCGGCTGCCGTGCCGTCCGACACCCAGAGGTCGAGGTTCGTGGCGCCGAAGAGGGCGTAGAAGATTTTCCCGCCCGAAGGCACCGGAGGGGCGCCGATCGACAACGTGTCGTGGGGCGCCACCAGGACGGTCCCCGCTGCAGTGCCGTCGGTCTTCCACAGCCCTGCGGGAGCGCTGGCCGGTTGGGAGAAGAAGAAGAGCTCGTTGCCCAGGGGCTTCGTCGCGAAGGCCAGCACGGAGCTGCCGGGCACGATCCCGGTGCCGGCCGTGGTACCGTCGCTCAGGCCCAACCGGCTGAAGAAGTCGATGAAGGCCAGCCGGCCGTTGACGGTATGGAGGTACCTGGGGAGGGAGCTCCCGCCCAGGTCGGACACTTGCGACGTGCCCGCGTCGGTGCCGTCGCTCCGCCACAGCTCGTAGCTGTTGATGCCGTCGGTCGCCTGGAAGAAGAGAGTGCCGTTGAGATCGGCGAGGAGGCCCGGATCCAGGCCTCCGTTGAAGACGAAGAAGGCCGAGGCTGCGAGCGGGACGTCCAGGATCTTGTACGAGCCGGCCATGGTGCCGTCTGTAACCCAGAAGGACGGGTTGAAGTCCCCCCGGAAGAACAGCCGGCCGCCCGCGACGCCATGGTTGTCGGTCCCCGCCGAGAAGACATCCACGTAGGGCCAGGAGCCGGACGCAGACGACAGCGGCTGGGTGCCCGCCTCGGTGCCGTCGCTCGTCCAGAAGCCTGCGAAGAACGCACCGTTCGCGGGCGCGTAGAAGACCAGGCGCCCGCCGATCGCGGTGAATGCGTATCCCCCACTCGTGGGAGGCAGGCCGCTCACGGACCCCGGTGCCAGATCCTTGACCAGCCGGGTGCCGGACGCAGTGCCGTCGGTCGCCC
>DASWQX010001098.1:0-5731 GCA_036403495.1 Thermoanaerobaculia bacterium | reverse complement strand
ACGAGACCTTCGCCAAACGGCTGCGCCAGCCGGTCTCCGGCCGCACCGCCTCGACCGCCCTCCGCCGCTTGGCCGACCTCGGCCGCCTGCAGCTCGTCCGCAAGGGCAAGGCCTTCCACGAGGCGATCTACGCCAAGCGGTGAGAGCGGGCCGCAGCAGAATCCGGAAACACCGGAAACAAGGGACGTAAGGGACGACAGGGACGGCAGGGACATTCAAGACAGGAGAGCTTTCCTCTGGAGTCCCTCAGGTCCCTGCTGTCTCTTTCACTGTATTCTCACCCGCGATGAGCCCACTGGGAGCCGACTGGGGAATCGAGCCCGGCGAGAAGGCGCTCGACTTCGCCTGCGATCACCTCGCCGGGAGCTTCGACGCCGCGTACTACCGCGGGGTCACCGTGCAGGCGCCGCCGGCGATCCTCTTCCGCTGGCTCTGCCAGCTCCGCGCCGCGCCCTACAGCTACGACTGGATCGACAACTTCGGACGCCGCAGCCCGGACCATCTGATCCCCGGCCTCGAGGCGCTGACGGTGGGGCAGACGATGATGCGGATCTTCGATCTGATCGCCTTCGAAAAGGATTCCCAACTGACCTGCCGGATCAAGCCAAGGTCCCCCTCGGTCAAAGCCTTCGGCGACGTCGTGGTGACCTATAAGATCATCGCCAGTGCCGAAGGTTCCTGCCGGCTCGTCGCCAAGCTCCGGATCGGCTATCCGCGCGGTCTCGTCGGCGCGCTGGGCCGGATCGTTCTGCCGCCCGGCGACCTGGTGATGATGCGGCGGCAGCTTCTCAACCTCAAAGGATACGCGGAGGCTGCCGCGGGCCCATGAACCACGACGACCGCATCGTTCGCGATCCGGCCATCTGCGGGGGCCAGCCGGTGATCCGAGGAACTCGCGTCTTGGTACGTGTCATCCTCGCCTACCTGGAGCAAGGGGAAGCGTTGGATGTCATTCTGCGGGAGTTTCCCAGTCTTACTGAGGACGATGTGCGAGCCGTCATCGCGACGCTATGATTCGCCCTATGCAGGCCGAACCCACCAGCTTCGCCGAGGTGTTCGCCGCGCTTCCTCTCCTTCACGCCACGCCCCGCTCGTGGGCGGAGCTGGCGGCGGCGAATCTGCCGGAGTTCCTGGCCGATCATGCGGTCTGCGAGCAGCAGGTGGCGATGTATGCGCTGTCGCTCGCCGGCTACTATCCGGACGACGCCGAGCTGGTGGAGCGCGCGGCGGCGCTGGCGGCCGAGGAGGTGCAGCACTTCCGGCGGGTGGTGGCGATCCTGCGGCAGCGCGGCTGGCCTCTCGGAGGGCGGCGGAAGAACCCCTGGGCGCAGGCCCTGCGGGCGCGGATCGTCCCCGGCCGCGAGCCCTGGACGAAGGTCGACCGCCTGCTGTTCGGCGCCATGATCGAGGCGCGGAGCTGCGAGCGCTTCACCCGGCTGCTGGAGGTCGTCGACGATCCGGAGGTAGCGCGCCTCCTCGCCGACCTCGGCCCCGCCGAGCGCCGCCACTGGCAGATGTTTTACGAGCTCGCCGGCCGCGAGACCGGCGCCGAGGCTCTCGCCACCCGCTTCCTGGACTGGCGGGAGTTCGAGGCCGAGCTGGCGCGCGGCCTCGGGACCTCGCCGGCCGTTCACGGTTAGAATCCCCTCCGAATTATGACCCCCGACCTCAGCGTCATCCTGGTCGTGGGCGAGCGCCGCGATCGGGCCGTGGGAGCCCTCGCCTCGCTGCTCGCCCAGGACGTCGCCGACCGGCTGGAGATCCTGCTGCTGGACCTCGCTCCGGATGAGCCCCCGCCGGTCGCGGGAAGCGCGCATCCGTCGGTGCGCACGGTCCGCCTCCCCGCCGATATGCTCTTCTCCGCCGCCAAGGCGCAGGGGGTGCGGAGGGCCGCGGCGCCGGTGGTCGCCTTCCTGGAGGAGCACTGCCGGGTCCACGCGGGGTGGGCGCGGGCGCTGATCGAGGCCCATCGCGGACCGTGGGCCGCCGTGGGGGCCGAGGTCCACAACGGCAATCCGGGCAACGCGATCAGCCGGGTCGTGGCGCTGATGAACTACCACCCCTGGCTGCCTCCCGCCGCGCGCGCCGAGCACGCGATGCTGCCGGGGCACAACGCCTCGTTCAAACGCGACGTGCTGCTCGGCTATGGCGAGCGGCTGGACGACCTGCTGCGGGCCGAGATCGTGCTCCACGGCAAGCTCCACGCGGATGGCCACCGCCTGCTGCTCGAGCCGGCGGCGCGGTTCGAGCACATCAACGAGAGCAGCCTGCCCAGCATCGCCCGCGGCTATTTCCTCTTCCACCGGTGCTACGGGCCGATGCGCGCCGCGACGTTCGGCTGGTCGGCGGCGCGGCGGCTCTTCTATGCCGCGGCCACGCCGGCGATCCCGCTCTATTTCCTGGTCAAGCTCTATCGCACCCTGAAGCGGCGGCGTCCGGATCTGCTCGCGGCGGTGCCGGCGGCCATCCCGATCCTCCTGGCAGCGCAGCTCGCGAGCGCGGCCGGCCAAGCGGTGGGGCTGCTGTTCGGCGTCGGGGACGCCGAGGCGCGCTTCTCGTTATTCGAGATGAACGAGTACCGCGAGCTCGACCCGGAGTGATCACGCTCTCGGTCATCCTCCCGGCCTACAACTCCCATGACACTCTCGCGGGGTGCCTGGAGGCGCTCGCGCGCCAGACGTTCCGGGATTTCGAGACGATCGTCGTCGACAGCAGCCCGGTGGAGACGGCGTGGCGGGCCGAGCGGATCGCCGCCGAGCCGCCCCCGGACCTGCCGGGGTTCCGCTTCGTGCGCTCCGCCCACCGGCTCCTCCCTCACGCCGCGCGCAACCGCGGCGTCGAGATCGCGCGCGGGGAGCTCCTGGTGTTTACCGATCCGGACATCTACCCCCGTCCCGACTGGCTGGAGCGCCTCCTCGCCGCCCATCGCGAGACCGGCGGTCCGGTGGTGGGGGCGCTCGCCTGCCACGGTGCGGGCTGGGCGGATCAGGGGTATCACCTGTGCAAGTTCAGCAAGTGGCTCCCCGGCGGCCGGCCGCGGGAGGTCGACATGAGCCCCACCGGCAACATGCTCCTCGCCCGCGGGCAGTTCGAGGCGGCGGGAGGCTTCCCGTCGGGCAATTTCCTGGGCGACGTGACCCTCTCCCGGAATCTGCGCCGGCAGGGCCACCGGCTCTGGTTCGAGCCCCGGGCGGTGGTCGAGCACCACCATCTGCAGTCGCTGCCGGCGTTCCTCGGCGAGCGGGCCACGCGCGGCCGGATCTACGGCCACCTGCGGCTCGGCTGGAGCCGGAAGGGGCGCGCCGCCGCACTCGGCTGGCTGGCGGTCACCGCGCTCCCCGTCCGGCTGGCGCGGATCCTGACGCTGGTCGGTCTCCACGCCGTCCGGGCCGGGCAGACCCGCCGCTATCTGGCGACCCTGCCGCTGGTAGCCGCGGGGCACGCCGCCTCGCTGGCCGGCGAGGCGTCCGCCTACGCCCGGGCGGCCATTCGCCGGCACCCTATTCGCGATCCGGCATGTTAGGATTCGCAGCACAACAGGGAGCCTGGCACCGGCGGGCTCCCATGGTGAAAGGAGATGCGATGCGCAAGAAGCTCTTCATGCTCGCGTTCATGGGAACGGCCACGGTCGCTGCCATCCTGACCACGCCCCCGAAGGTGGAGGCGGCCTGCAACCGGAGCTGTTGCAACGTCAACGTCTGCACCTGCTGCAACCTGTCCTGCCAGTGCCCGAGCCCCACGGCTCGCCGCACCTAGGCCGCAGCCCCCACCGCCCCCGGCGCCACGGCCGGGGGCGGCCCGATCTCTCCGAAGCTCGCCCAGATCCGTCTCATCTTCGGTATACTTCACGCAAACTGACGTGCCGCAAGTGCAGGAGGAGTGAAGTCCCATGAGTGCAGACGATTGTCTCGATCGGTGTCCCGAGCCGTCCCCGGAGCCCCAAACCCCCGCCGTCAGCCGCCGCAGCTTCCTCGGCGGGCTCGGCAGCGCCGCCGCGGTGCTGGCCTCGGGCGTGGCCGCCTTCGAGGCGCCGGCCCACGCGGCGCCGATCGACGACCTCGACGACATCGCCGAAGAGTTCAAGAAGTCTCCGACCGGCGGTGTCGGGGAGGTCCGCCGCCAGGCCGCGTTCAACCAGCGGATGAACGCCGCCACGTACTGGAAGGGGCAGGCGGTGAAGGTGCACCCGACCAACGGCGACGAGGCGCGCTACCCGAGCCGGATCGGCAACTATTCGAAGTCGCTGCCGCACAACAGCTTCGGCGAGGTGGATCCCGCGGCCTACCAGAGCCTGCTCAAGGCGACGACCAGCGGCAAGCCGGCCGACTTCGACGACATCATCATGGGCGGCCCGACGAAGCTGACCAACCCGCAGGGGGGCTTGGCGTTCGATCTCGAGGGGGCCGATGCCTACGCCCTCGTCATTCCGCCGCCGCCGGCGATCGCCTCGGCCGAGATGGCCAGCGAGGGGGTCGAGCTCTACTGGGCATCGCAGCTACGCGACGTCAACTTCCTCGACTACGGGACCGATCCCACCGCCGCCGCCGCGGTCGCCGACCTCAACCGCTTCGGCGCCGACTTCAAGGGCGCCAAGGTGGGCGGCAGGGTGCTGCCGCGCACCCTGTTCCGCGACCCGCTTCCGGGCGCCCTGAACGGCCCCTACCTGTCGCAGTTCATGTGGCTGCACACCCCGTTCGGCGTCGAGTTCGTCGAGCGCCGGATGCGCACCGTGCATCCCGACACCGACCATCTGACGAGCTACGACAACTGGCTCGCGACGCAGAACGGCAGCCTCGTCGAGTCGTTCGCCGGCCAGATCGATCCCTCGCGCCGCTACATCCGCAACTCCCGCGACCTCGCGATGTGGGTGCATCAGGACGTCCTCTTCCAGGCCTACTTCAACGCCTGCCTGATCCTGATCACGCCGCCCAACGACGATCCCACGGCGGGGGGCATCGGCTGCTTCCTCAACCCGAGCAACCCGTACATCAACAGCGAGAACCAGGTCGGCTTCGCCACCTTCGGGCCGCCTTTCATCAAGGGGCTGATGTGCGAGGTGGCCAACCGGGCCCTCAAGGTGACCTGGCACAAGAAGTGGCAGGTCAACCGCCGGCTGCGCCCCGAGGAGTGGGGCGGGCTGGTCCACAACCAGAAGGTCCACAACCGCTACCCGGGCGTGATCGAGGCGCGGCAGCTCAACTCGCCGGTGCTCGACCAGGTGTTCGGCAAGTACGGCACCTACCTGCTGCCGCAGGCGTTCCCGGAGGGGTGCCCGACCCATCCGTCCTATAGCGCAGGCCATGCCACGGTGGCCGGCGCCTGCGTGACGGTCCTGAAAGCGCTGTTCGACGAGAAGTTCGTCATCCTCAACCCGGTCGTACCCTCGGAGGACGGCCTGTCGCTGCTCCGCTACCAGGGGGCGCCGCTGACCGTGGGGGGCGAGCTCAACAAGCTGGCCTCCAACATCGCGACCGGCCGCAATATGGCGGGGGTCCATTGGCGCTCGGACGCCCGCGAGTCGCTGATCCTCGGCGAGACGCTGGCGATCAGCATCCTGCGCGACCAGAAGGCCTGCTACAACGAGGACTTCCACGGCTACACCTTCACCAAGTTCGACGGCTCGACGGTGACGGTGTAGGGGGCGGCCCGGGAGGGGCGTCCGTGGCCTGCGACCTCATCCCCTAACCCCTTCTCCTCCTGAGGAACAAGGCGACTTGTTCCTCAGGAGGAG
>DASWQX010001097.1:0-2455 GCA_036403495.1 Thermoanaerobaculia bacterium | reverse complement strand
GCATCGACTCTGGCGATGGCTTCGTCGAGACCGCCTTCGCGCGCATTGCGCAGCACCTTGTCCATCTCATCCGCGATCTTTAACAGAGGTTTCTTGTGCCGAGCGACCAGATCCACCGCGGGGACCAGAATCCGGTCGGCCTCCCGCGGCTCGAGCTTGAGCACTCCTCCGCCATAGCTCCGTCCCGTCCGTTCGCAGGACAAAAGGGACGCGGAGTTGTAGAAGGCAACAACGAACGCCCTGTGCAATGCGGCGGGAACCTTCGGTAGGCGGATCGTCAGAAGGGTGTTGGACGCGACGACCCGTGCCCGGTTGAGGCAGAGCCGCGGCACGACGTCGCTCATGTAGGTGAGGAAGGCGTCAGGAGTGACGACGCCGGGAACTAGATACCAGGGCGAACGGACACGGCACTTGTACCGCTCGGAAAATCCCCGCTCTTCCCCCCTGCGGATATAGGCCTTCTCGGCCTGCGTCAATCGTGCTCCCGGCCGCCAGAGCAGGCAGCGCTCCCCTTGAGCGCGAACGCCGGCCACATCCGAGGAGGTGATCTGCAGGCCGGGAACCTGACGAGCGCGAACCAGGGCTGTCTGGAGGGAAGATTCCGGCAGCTTCCAATCAGCCGCCTCCTCAGGGGTGAGGACAAAGTACTCATTGGCTCCGCTGACGAAGCCAATGTTCGCCTTGCCTATGGCTCCAAGGGGATTCAGCAGACCCCGAGCCTTCAGATGCTCGAGAGGCGCCGCTCCGGAAAGGGTCGCATAGCCGGGGATCCACTTCTCCGCCGTCTCACCCGGCGAGAACATCTCCGCTCCGGCCAGGACCGCGTCCAGATCCGTGAGCTCGGAGCCAGTCTCGACTTCTGCCAGAACAAGGCGGCCCGGTCCGCCGCCCTTGCCCGCCGCGAGGAGCAGGACGACCTCCTCCTGCACGTCCGGGAAAACCGTTTGACGGAAAGAAACGATGTGGACCTCTTCAAACGAGAGGCGCAGATGCTCGCGCAAGGGAGCCGCGTAGGTTGTATGAATCAACTCAGCCGGCAGGATCAAGGCCAGACGTCCACCCGGCCGCAGAAACGCAACGGCGTGCGCGACAAAGTGAGCCCAGGACGAAGCGAGCCGGTTGAGGTGAACCCCCGCATGGGCTGCCCGCTCCAGCGCGTCACGCCGGGCCAGACCGGCGAACTCCTGATAGCGGATATACGGTGGATTGCCGATCACCGCGTCGACCGCTTCCAGGGCGCCAAAGAGGACGCCTGGAGGCGCCAGGGCGAAGAAGCTGTCGACGCGAATGTTGTCCAGGGAAAGGCCGAGTTGCGAGCCAAGCCGATCGCTCGTGATCCGGACAGCCTCCGGATTCAGGTCGATCGCGTGGAGAAGAGAGGGAATTCGCCCTGGGCCGGCTCCCAGATCGCGCAGCCGGCGAGCCGCGGTTTCCAGGAAGATGCCATCGCCGCAGGATGGATCGAGCACTTTCTGATCCGGCCGGGTGACCGCCCAGGCAACCATCGGCTCCACGAGAAGCCGTGGCGAATAGAAGGCGCCGAGGCTCTTGCGCTGACGTCGCTCCAGTGGGGCGCTGGTCACCATCTCGGACAGCATCTCACCTCCGGGGACTCCCAGCCAAGAGAGCTGAGCAGGGAGACATTCTATCACTTCCTACCGCCTCAATGCCGCTCCCCTACCCCTTCCGCTTCGCCAGCCGCTCCACCAGCTCGCGCATCACCCGCTGGCTCTCCTTGCTGAACCATTCGTCGAGCACGCCCTCCAGCACCTCCTCGGTCACCGCGTCGAAGAGGGCGGCGAGGTCGGCGCGGGCCATCCGGCGGGTGGCGGACATGGCGCTGGGCGGCAGGGCGAGGAGCGAGCGGCACCAGTCGACAGCCCGCTCCACCACCTGCTCGGGGGGAGCCAGCTCGTCGATCAGGCCGACGCGGAGCGCCTCGGCCGGCGGGATCAGCAAACCGGCCACGCAGAGCCGCTCGGCCTGGCGGTTGCCCACCAGCCGCCGCATCGCCTTGAAGAAGACGGGCGGCAGGGGGATCCCCACCGGGACCTCGTTGAGGCCGATCTTGAAGTCCCCATCCGCCATGATGCGCGCGTCGCAGAAGAGCGAGATCACGGCGCCGCCGGCCGGCGCGTGGCCGGTGATCGCCGCGGCGATCGGGATGGGCGAGGTGGCCAGCGCGCGCATCATGGCGTAGAAGTCCCGCCAGGTCGCCGACATCGCCGGACGGTCGAGATGGATCAGGTAGGGCACGTCGAGCCCGCCCGAGAACATGCGGGGGGAGCCGGAGAGCACCAGCGCGCGGACGCCGTCGCCGGGAGCCGCCTCGACGGCTTCGCGCAGGGCCGTGACCAGCTCCGGATCGAGGGCGTTGGCGGGCGGCCGGTCGAGCCGCAACTCGCGGACCGGGCCGTGATCGAGAGTCTGAATCATCGGAAGCCTCCTCGGGAGG
>DASWQX010001096.1:0-3269 GCA_036403495.1 Thermoanaerobaculia bacterium | reverse complement strand
CCGGCCTCCCGCACGGCCAGCCCGCGGACGTGGGCGAGGCCGCTCTGCTGCGTCTCCTGGGCATAGGCGAGCGCCGCCGCCGCCGCCTTTACCGCCGGCTCCCCCTCCTCCCGGCCGAAGCCGCGCAGGGTGCCGGCGCCGAACTGGCGCAGCAGCAGCTCGCCCGCCCGCTGCGGCTCGAACAGGCGGTCGCCGGCGAGCGGCGTGCGGCAGGGGCACTCGCGCTCGGCCCAATCGACGATCTCGACGGGGAACCCCGCCTCGCCCCGCTCGGCGTGGAACAGCACCTCGCGCGGCCGGAGCAGGGCGAGGTCCTCCACCGCCTCCTCAGGGCTCCGCCAGCGGCGGACGAAGAAGGTGCCGGTCGAGAGGTCGAGGAACGCCCCCGCCCCCGCCTCGCGCTCCCAGACGAGGCCGGCGAGGAAGTTCTCCTCCTTGCCGTCGAGCAGCGCCGGGTCGGAGACCGTGCCGGGGGTGACGACGCGCGTCACCTCGCGCTTGACCAGCCCCTTGGCCTGCGCCGGATCCTCGACCTGGTCGCAGATCGCCACCTTGAGGCCGGTGGCGAGGAGCTTGGCGAGGTACCCCTCCAGCGCGTGATGGGGGATCCCGCACATCGGCACCTCGCTCTCCGTCCCCTTGTGGCGGGCGGTGAGCTGGACCTCCAGGATCGGCGCCGCCTGGCGGGCGTCGTCGAAGAACATCTCGTAGAAATCGCCCATGCGGTACATCAGCAGGGCGTCGGGGTGCTGCGCCTTGACCTCCAGGTACTGGCGCATCATCGGCGTCAGGGTGGTGACGGGGAGAGTCGACATGCGGAGGGGAGTATAGCGTTGCGGAAAGACGAAAAAAGACCGAGCCCGCCCGCGCGCCCGGACCGCGGCTTGGAATCCGCCGATCGCGAAAGGATATATTCCCGGCATGGCCGCTACCTTCCTCGCCCTCGACACCGGCTCCCCGCGGGTCAGCGTCGCGCTGGCGCGGGATGGCGCGCTGGTGGCGTCGCGCTGGGTCGAGCAGGAGCGCTCCTCGGCGCGGCTGCTGGCGATGATCCGGGAGGTGCTCGACGAGGCGGGGATCGGCGTCGCCGGCCTCGGCGGGATCGACGGCATCGCGGTCCTGCGCGGGCCGGGGAGCTTCACCGGCCTGCGGATCGGCCTCGCCACCGTGCTCGGCCTCCACCAGGCGACCGGCGTGCGCGCGACGGCGATCCCCACCCTGCCGGTGCTGGCCGCCGCGGCCGGCGGTGAGGCCCCGCTGGCGCCGATCGTGATCGCCGCCGTCGACGCCCTGCGCGGCGACTGGAGCGCCCAGGCGTTCGCCGCTGGACGCCCCGTCGGCGAGATGGCGCTGGTTCCCGGCCCCGGGCTGCCGCGGCTGGCCCACCGCAGCGGTGCCAGCGAGGCGGGCGATACGGGCGCTGTAGTGGTGACCGGCTTCGGCGTCTCGCGGCTGGCGGCGCTGCCGGACTGGCCGGCGGCGATCCGCCTGATCGAGCCCGGTCCGCTGGCGCCCACCGCCGCCCTGCTCGCCGCCAGCCCTGAGACCGACTGGGACCCCGCTCACCTCACCACCGCGATCTACTCGCGCCCGCCGGCGATCACCCTCCCCCGCCCGCGCGCCGCGGCGCCGGTCCCGCCGCTCTCCGTGCCGTGAAGGCTCCCGCTCCCACCCTCTGCGTCCGCCCCGCCCGCCAGGGGGACCTCGACGTGATCACCGGCCTCGAGGAGGTCTCGTTCCACGACCCCTGGCCGCGCGAGATGCTGGCCTACGAGCTCTGCCACCCCCACTCCGTGCTGCTGGTCGCCGCCGACGACTCGAACCGGCCGCCGGCCGCCTACGCCGCCTTCCGCCACGCCGCCGGCGAGGCGGAGCTGCTGCGCGTCGGCGTCGCCCCGGGGTTCCGCCGCCGCGGCTTCGCTCGCGCCCTGCTGATCGAGGGGCTGGAGCGCCTGCGCGCCGCCGAGGTCCAGGTCTGCTATCTGGAGGTGCGGGTGGACAACCGGTCGGCGATCTACCTCTACGAGAGCCTCGGCTTCAGTTGCACCGGCTTGCGGCGCGGCTACTACCGCGACGGCGCCGACGCCCTGATCTTCGTCCTGGGGCTGTAGTTGATCCCTCCGGACCCCGGTGCTATCCTCCGGAAAGCGACACATGCTGACACTTCTTCTCACCACGGCAGCCCACCCCGACGGGGGTTTCGGGCGTGACCGTGTCACGGAGCCGGTCGTACGGTGAGCCCGTTCGCCGCCGGCCGCCCCCTTCGTTTTTTCTTCCTCAGCAGGCACCGGTCCATGACGGACCGCTTTCCTCATCACGCTGAAGTCAATCGGCCGGCAAAACGACCGGCAAAGGAGGCAGACGTATGTCTCAGCACGACGACCTGAAGGCGGAGCTGATCAACACGGACGACGAGTTCCGCCGCCTCTATGAGGAGCACCAGTCCTTCGAGAAGCGGCTTCAGGAGATCAACCAGAAGTCGCTCCTCTCGCAGGAGGATGAGATCGAGGAGAAGAAGATCAAGCTGCACAAGCTGACGCTGAAGGACCACATGGAACAGATCCTGCGAGCGCATCGCGAGTCGCGGGTCTCGGCCTAACAGCTCGCCGGAGGCTCCGCCGACACCCTTGAACTCGAGAGACTGGAATTTACCGGAGCCTCCACCATGAAGTTCGCGAAAGAAGGCTGGCCCTTCGTCCTTCCGTTCTGGTTCCTCGCCGGGCTGCTGTTCTACTTCGGGCGACCCGGCTGGGGGACCACGGCGCTCGTCGCCGGCTTCCTGGTCCTCCTCTTCTTCCGCGACCCCAAGCGCGCCTACGAGGGGGAGGCCGGGTACGTGCTGGCCCCCGCCGACGGCCTGATCACCCGCATCGACACGATCGAGGACCCGGAGATCGGCCCCGGGCGCCACCAGAGGATCGTCACCTTCCTCTCGGTGTTCGACGTCCACGTCCAGAAGGTGCCCACGGCAGGGGAGGTGATCGTCTCCCGCTACGCCCGCGGGCGCAAGGTGGCCGCCTTCCGCGAGGACGCGGGGGACGTCAACGAGAAGCACCTGACGGTGATCCGCCGCGGCAACGGCGATCTCGTGGGGGTGCGGCAGATCGCCGGCCTGCTCGCCCGGCGGGTGGTCTGCTATTTGAAAGAGGGGGACCGGGTGCATCGCGGCCAGGCGATGGGGCTGATCAAGTTCTCGTCGCGGGTGGACCTGCTGGTGCCGGAGAGCTACCAGGTGCTGGTGAAGAAGGGGGACCGGGTGAAGAACGGAG
>DASWQX010001095.1:0-5838 GCA_036403495.1 Thermoanaerobaculia bacterium | reverse complement strand
AGGCCGCCCATGACCCCGCCCAGCCCCACCGGACGCTCGGCGTCCGCGATCACCAGGATCTCGGGATCGAGCTCCCGCTCCTGGCCGTCGAGGGTGGTCAGCCGCTCCCCCTCGCGCGCCCGCCGCGCCACCAGGGTGCCGCCGGCGAGCTTCTCCAGGTCGTAGGCATGGAGCGGCTGCCCCAGCTCCCAGAGCAGGAAGTTGGTGACGTCCACCACGTTGTTGATCGAGCGCAGGCCGATCGATTCCAGCCGGATGCGCAGCCAGTCGGGGCTGGGGCCCACCTTGACGCCGCGGACCACCCGGGCGGCGAAGCGCGGGCACCCCTCGGCATCCGCGATGGCGACGCGGGCGGCATCGCCGACCGGCTCGGGACCTTCGACCGGCGCCGCGGGGGGCCGGCGGAGCGGCGCCCCGAGGATCGTCGCGATCTCCCGCGCCAGGCCGAAGTGGTTCATGGCGTCGGGGCGGTTGGTGGTGATGTCGACGTCGAACAGGGTGTCGTCGCCGTGCGCGGTGATCCCTTCGACCGCGAGGCCGGCGGCGGTCAGCCGGCGGGCGAGCTCCCGCGGATCGGCCGGCAGGTCGACGTATTCGGCGAGCCAGGCGAGAGAGAATTCCATCCCGTCAGCCCCGCACCTGGCGCAGCAGGCGCTCGTCGTTCTCGAACAGGAGCCGGATGTTGGGGATGCCGCCGTAGCGGTTCATCGCCACCCGGTCGACGCCCATGCCGAAGGCGAAGCCGGAGTAGACGTCCGGATCGATGCCGCACTCGGCGAGGACGCGCGGATCGACCATGCCGCAGCCAAGGATCTCCATCCAGCCGGTGCCGGAGCAGACCTCGCAGCCGGTCCCCTTGCAGGTCTGGCAGGTGACGTCGACCTCGGCCGAGGGCTCGGTGAAGGGGAAGAAGCTCGGCCGCAGGCGGATCTCGACGTCCGGCGCGAACAGGCGGCGCAGGAAGGCGAGCAGCGTCCCCTTGAGGTGGCCGACGGTGATCCCCTCGGCCACGGCCAGCCCCTCGACCTGGTGGAACATCGGCGAGTGGCGCAGGTCGTTGTCGTTGCGGAACACCCGGCCGGGGCAGATGACGCGGATCGGCGGCTTGCGCGCCAGCATGGTGCGGATCTGCACCGGCGAGGTGTGGGTGCGCAGCAGCAGGCCGTTCTCCATGAAGAAGGTGTCCTGCGTGTCGCGCGCCGGGTGGTCCTTGGGGAAGTTGAGGGCCTCGAAGTTGAGGTAGTCGGTCTCCACCTCGGGCCCCTCGGCGACGCTGTAGCCGAGCTCGGCGAAGATCTCCTCCATCTCGCGGATGACCAGGGTCACCGGATGGATGCTGCCGAGAGCGGGCGGCCGGCCGGGGAGGGTGACGTCGACCGCCGCGGCGCGCCGGGCGGCCTCCCGCTCGGCGGTGAGCAGCGTCGCGTCCAGCTCGGCGAACCGCCGCTCGGCTGTCTCCTTGAGCCGGTTGACCGCCTCGCCATAAGCGCGGCGGCTCGCCGGATCCACCGTCTTGATGTCGTCGAGCAGCGAGCGGATGATCCCCTGTTTGCGGCCGATCCACTGCACGCGTAGGGCTTCCCACCCCGCGCGGTCGTGGATCGCGGCGAGCGCGCTTTCGAGCTCCCGGCCGCGAGCCTCGACCGCTTCGATTCCCGCCGGGGCTTCGCCCAAGGGAATCAGCCCTCCGCGGACGCGGCCTTGCCGCTTGAGCCGAGGGCCGTCTTCGCCATCTCCGCCAGCGCCGCGAAGCCCGCCGCGTCGGTGACGGCGAGGTCGGCGAGGATCTTGCGGTCGAGCCCCGAGCCGGCCGCCTTGAGGCCGGCCATCAGGCGGCTGTAGGAGAGCCCGTTGATGCGGGCGGCGGCGTTGATGCGGACGATCCAGAGGCTGCGGAGCTGACGCTTCTTCTGCCGCCGGTCGCGGTAGGCGTAGCCCAGGGCCTTGTCGACGGCCTGCTTGGCCATCCGGTAGGCGTTGTGCTTGGTGCCCCAGAAACCGCTGGCGAGCTTGAGGACGCGCTGCCTCTTATGGAGGCGCTTGTTACCGCGCTTTACACGAGCCATCTCGAGAACCTCGTTTCTGCTCCATGCCCGCGACGGGAGGAGCGGTCAGTGGCCCGCGCGAGGCGCCGATCCTCCTGGGATCAGCCGCCTGGGGGCCGCGGCTCCGGGGGGCAGGTCCTTCCCTCCGGTGGCCGCAAGAGTTGTTTTCCGTAGGGCCTGCCCTACTGGTGCAGCATCGACTTGATCGTGCCGGCGAACGCGGGGGAGACCTCGACGGACTTGCGCAGGTTGCGCTTCCGCTTGGTGGTCTTCTTGGTCAGGATGTGGCTGTGCATCGACTGGTGACGCGTCACCTTGCCGGTCCCCGTGACCTTGAAACGCTTCGCGGCACCCTTGTGCGTCTTCTGCTTCGGCACGGGTGTCTCCTTTCTCCTGCCTGTGGACGGAAGCTCCGTCCTGATGACCGGCGATGACCGGCTTTATGCCGTCTCGTGCGAGTCCGACTTCTTCGGCCCGCTGTGTCGCGGCGGCCCGAAGATGACGTGCATCCGGTTGCCCGCCATTTCGGGCGACGATTCTAGCACTCCATGCTCCCCCAAGTCAGCCTCGAACCGCTTGAGGAGCTTGTGGCCGAGATCCTGGCGCGCCATTTCGCGCCCACGGAACTGGACCGTGGCCTTCACCTTGTCCCCTTCGCCCAGGAAGCGGATGGCGTTCTTGAGCTTGAAATCGTAGTCGTGCTCATCGATGTTGGGCCGGAACTTGACCTCTTTGACATGGATGATCTTCTGCTTCTTCTTCGACTCGTGCGACTTCTTCTTCTGCTGGTAGAGGAACTTGCCGAAATCCATGATCCGGCAGACCGGGGGCTTCGCCGTCGGCGCCACCTCCACCAGGTCGAGGTTCAGGGCCTGGGCCTGGCGCAGTGCGTCCTCGATCGGCACGATGCCACCCTGGCCGCCCTCGGCGTCCACCAGGCGCACTTCGCGAACCCGGATGCGATCGTTGATCCGCGTCGTCTTGTCGATGTCTAGCTCACCCCCTGGGAGCGTCGGGCTTGCGCCCGTCGGTTCGTATTCAGATCGTGTCTCCTTGTCTCAAGTGTTTACAGATCGCGGCTGCGCGACGCCGAAAGGTCGCGGACCCGCGCGAGAAAGTCGTCCTGGCTCATCGCCCCGAGGTCCTCGCCGGCACGCCGGCGCACCGACACCGTGCCGTCCTCCGCCTCGCGGGCGCCCACCACCAGCATGTAGGGCACCTTCTGCACCTGCGCCTCGCGGATGCGGTAGCCCAGCTTCTCGTTGCGCGCGTCGAGCTCCACCCGCACGCCGGCCGCGGCCAGCCGCTGGCGGACCGCCTCGCCGTACTCCGCGAACTTCTCGGAGATCGGCAGCACCACCGCCTGGGCCGGTGCCAGCCAGAGCGGGAACGCGCCCGCCGTCTGCTCGATCAGGATCGCCATGAATCGCTCGATAGAGCCTAGCATGGCGCGGTGGATCATGACCGGCACGTGCTCGCCGCCGTCGGCGCCGACGTAGGAGAGGTTGAAGCGGCGCGGCATCTGGTAGTCGAGCTGCACGGTGCCGAGCTGCCAGCTACGGCCCAGCGAGTCGCGCACGTGGAAGTCGACCTTCGGTCCGTAGAAAGCGCCGTCGCCGGGGTTGACCTGGTACTCCAGGCCGCGGCCGTCGAGCGCCCGCGCCAGCGCCCCCTCGGCCTGGTCCCAGAGCTCGTCGGCGCCGATCCGCTTCTCCGGCCGGGTCGACAGCTCGATCTTCACCTCCGCGAAGCCGAAGGTGCGGTAGACCTCCAGGATCATCTCGGCCGTCGCCACCACCTCCGCCTCGACCTGTTCGTCGGTGCAGAAGATGTGGCCGTCGTCCTGCGCGAACGAGCGCACCCGGAAGAGGCCGTTGGTCACCCCGCTCCGCTCGTAGCGGTGGAGGCGGCCGAAGTCGGCGTAGCGGATCGGCAGGTCGCGGTACGAGCGCAGCCGGGTGGCGAAGATCAGGCAGTGGGTCGGGCAGTTCATCGGCTTGACCGCCATCTCCCGCTCGTCGGCCTGGGTGAAGAACATGTTCTCGCCGTAGTTGGCCCAGTGCCCGGAGATCTTCCAGAGCTCGGCGTCGAGGATCTGCGGCGTGATCACCTCGCCGTAGCCGTAGCGGGCGTAGAGCTCGCGCACATAGTCGATCAGCGCGATGTAGATCGACGCCCCCTTGGGGTGCAGGAACGGCATCGCCGGCGCCATCGGGTTGAAGCTGAAGAGGTCGAGCTCGGTGCCCAGCCGCCGGTGGTCGCGCGCCCGCGCCGCCTCGGCCGCGGCGTCGTACTCGTCCATCTCCTTCTGGCTGCCGAAGGCGGTGCCGTAGACGCGCTGCAGGCGCTCGTTCTTCTCGTCCCCCTTGAAGTAGACGCTGGAGGCCTCGAGCAGCTTGACCGCCCCGACCTGCGCCAGGGTCTGCGCGTGCGGCCCGCGGCAGAGGTCGGTGAACCGGCCGTGGCGGTAGAGGGTGATCGTCTCCCCCGCGGGGATGTCCTTCAGCCGCTCGACCTTCAGGCTCTCGCCCAAGTCAGTGAAGATCCGCGCCGCCTCCTCGCGCGAGACCTCGACGCGCTCGAAGGCGCTCCCCTCGGCGAGGATCTCGCGCATCTTCCCCTCGATCTTCTCCAGATCGTCGGGGGTGAAAGCACGCGGGAAGCGGAAGTCGTACTGGAACTTCTCGCTGTGGTCCTGGCGCCCGGCGTCGTACTCCGCCTCCGGCCAGAGCCGCTTGACGGCGTCGGCCAGCACGTGCTCGGCGCTGTGGCGGATGAACTCGCCGGCCTCCGGGCTCTTGGTGGTGAAGATGCGGAAGGCGCCCCCTGCCCCAAGCGGCAGGCGCAGGTCGACCTTGCGGCCGTCGAGCTCGGCGCCCACGGCATCCTTGGCCAGACGGGGGCCGATCGACGCGGCGACCGCGAGCGGCGTGGTGCCGGCGGGCACCGTGCGCACGGAGCCGTCGGGGAGGGTCAGATCGATAGCTTCAGTCATGGTCTCCATTAGACCATCCAGTATTTATAAAAATGTGGCTGAAAATAGAGTATCTCATCCCGGGCCGCGCCCGCGTCGGCGAAGTCACGAGCGGACGGGATGGTAGGCGCTAGCGGATTCGAACCGCTGACCTCTACCGTGTGAAGGTAGCGCTCTAACCAGCTGAGCTAAGCGCCTGGACATGAGCCTGAATTTCGGATCGCCGAGTTCACTCCTGAAAAGCTTGGTAGGCCCAAGCGGACTTGAACCGCTGACCTCTACGATGTCAACGTAGCGCTCTAACCAACTGAGCTATGGGCCTGTTCCATTCCAGCCTGGCGGGGTCGCCAAGGGAGGGGAAGGGTAGCAAAGGGGGATGGAGCTGTCAATGGCGACCCGGCGCGCTCGGGAGCCAGCCCGGCGGCTCGGGAAGAAAGATGACGGCCCGGGAAGAAAGCTGAGCGTTCGGGAAGCAGGACGGCGCCGCGGGAAGAAAGACCGCCGCCCGGGAAGCTTCAAAAACGGCCCGGCAACGAAAATGGCCGTCCGGATGGCAAAATGGACACCGGGGAAGCTTCGAACCGCCGCGTCGGAGCAAAAATCCCGAAATTCTGGCGCCGGAGACGGAATTCTGGCTTCGAATCCGGTTTTTGAAGGATTCTCGCCGCTGTCGTGTCGCTTTCGTCGTTTTGTCTTCGTAGAGACGCTCCCAGCCCGTCCACGACACCCTGTGCAGGCCACGGGGACGGCGGGACGTCTCCGGCGAAGGGCAGGCCGCCGCAGCCGGCACAGACCTGTCCGGTCAGTTGGAGGCCTTCT
>DASWQX010001094.1:0-6149 GCA_036403495.1 Thermoanaerobaculia bacterium | reverse complement strand
GCCAACGCGGAGGCCTTCGTCGCGGAGGGCGCGTGGATCCCGCAGATCGTCCTCGTCGAGGCGACGGGGGTGCTGGCCTCGGTCTACGAGTTGGGGCCCGAGAAGATCGCGACCGCGGTCGAGATGTTCCTCAACCACCGGGACCTGTCAGTGCAGGACGCGGATGTGGTGGCCGCGGCGCTGGAGCACTTCCGGAGCCGTCCTGCCTTGGGATTTTCCGACTGCCTGATCCTGGAGGTGGCCCGAAAGGCCGGCCATCTCCCGCTGGGGACCTTCGATCGCGAGCTCGGCAAGCTCCCGGGCGCGCAGAAGCTCTGACACCGGCCTGTTCAGGGATACGATGCTTTCCCCGCTCTGGACTCGATCACCGCCCAAGAAACTCCCCAACTACCCCAATCACTACCTAGGACCAGTCGGCGTCTCCGGACGTCACCCCTCAAGTCACACCCCAAGTCGCACCCCATGTGACACCCCAAGTCACACCCCAAGTCACACCCCAAGTCGACCTCTCGGCCGAATCAGGCGGGGGGTGCGATAGCCCGCCCCCTCGTCCCACTACCCCTCTGAAACCCGCCGGACGTCGAACGACGGCGCCGGCCTCTCAGGGAGGTAACTTCACATGAGCTCGAATCGCTTCTTTGTCTTCGGCCTGTGTCTCGGTCTCTGCCTCGTATTCGGCGCGGCGCTCGCTCCGGCGGCGCAGGCGCAGGGCCTCGCGGGGTACAACTGCATCCAGAACCTGTCGAACAGCGAGTTCAAGACCAGCAGCGCATCGTCGCTGGCGAGCGCTTGCAAGAGCAACGAGATCTGGCAGTTGAGCGCGGTCAGCGGCACCCAGTATTACTGCGTCAAGAACCAGTCGAACGGCCAGTATCTCGAGAACAAGGCCACCAAGCTGGCCAACGAGTGCAACGGCAACGACGAATACTGGAACATCACGCAGGTCTCCTACCAGGGCGAGACGGTGTATTGCGTGCAGAACGTGGGCAACAGCCAATATCTGACCAGCAGCGCCAGCCAGCTTTCAGACACCTGCGGCCAGAAGCAATACTGGCGCGTCTACAATCCCACCTGGCTGTGCATCCAGAACCAGGGCAACACCCAGTACCTCGAAAACCATGCCACGCAGATGGCGGACACCTGCGTCAATCAGGGCACCTGGTGGACGAGGACGCCGGTGGCCGGCCAGACCAACACCTACTGCGTGGAGAACATCGCCAACCAGAAATTCCTCACCAGCAGCGCGTCGAGCCTGTCGAGCACCTGCAATACGTCGAATCAGTGGTGGGTGATCACCGGCACGTCCGGCACCTGCATGAAGAACTACGCGACGGGCGAATACCTGACCAACAAGGCCAGCTCGATGTCGTCGACCTGCGACTCGACGAATCAGTACTGGAACCTGACCGGAGCGAACTACTCGCTCATCACCTCGAACTGATCCCCTCGAACCGGAGCGGCCTCCAGAGGGCCGCTCCGGGCTTCGGTTCCGCGGGGCCCTTCCTTTATCCTTGCCGGCATGCGACTCCGACTCTTCCGCAACGCCACCCAGCGCCTGCGCTATGCCGGGCGCGAGATCCTCCTCGATCCCTACTTCGCGCCCAAGCACTCGCGGCCCTCCTTCGCGGGGCGCTCCCCGAATCCGCTCGTGGACCTCCCCTGCCCTCCCGAGGAGATCATGGCGGGAGCCGAGCTGCTGATCGTCTCCCACCTGCACTCCGATCACTTCGATCCGGAGGCCCAGCGGCTCCTCCCCAAGGATCTGCCGGTCCTCTGCCAGCCTGGAGACGAGGAAGCGATCCGGGGCCACGGCTTCGAGCGGGTGACGCCGGTGGCCGGCGCGACCTCGTGGAACGGCATCGAGGTGACGCGCACGCCGGGCCGGCACGGCACCCACGCGGCGGAGCTCGCGGACATGGGCACCGTCTCCGGCTTCGTCTTCCAGGCGCCGGATGAGCCCACGCTCTACTGGGCCGGGGACACGGTCCTCTACGAGGCGGTGCGCGAGGTGCTCGCGAGGTTCCGGCCGGACGTGATCGTCACCCACTCCTCGGGAGCGCTCTGGCAGGGGAGCGGTCCGATCGTGATGGACGCCGCCCAGACCCTCGACGTCTGCCGGGCCGCGCCCGAGAGCCGCGTCATCGCCATCCACCTGGATTCCCTGGACCACGGCGAGGTCACCCGTGCAAGCCTCCGCGCTCAAGGACGAGCCGAGGGGATTTCGGACGCCCAGCTCCTGATTCCGGCGGATGGGGAGACGGTGGAGATTTGAGAGGGAGGAAGCAGCCAGATCGCGCTCCCCGGCAGACGAACGTTCCAGACCGAAGGGGAACGGTTCAGGGAAGCGGGGCAAAAGTCCCGGACCTTGGGGTGAATGTCTCCGGAAGCGAGGGGGAACGCTCCAGAGTTGAGGGGAGCGTCTCAGAAGTGAGGGAGAACGTTCCAGACGCCCGTACGAATGTCCCAGACGCCTGTCCGAATGTTCCAGATACCTATCCGAATGTTCCAGACGCCTGTCCGAATGTCCCAGACTACCGGGCGAATGTCCCAGATAGCTGGACGAATGTCCCAGACGGCGGGACGAATGTCCCAACCGGTGGGGAGAACGTTCCAACCGATGGGGAGAACGTTCCAACCGGTGGGGAGAACGTTCCAACTAGTGGGAAGAACGTTCCAGCTCCTTGGGGGAATGTCCCAACTTGTGGGGGGAACGTTCCAACTTGTGGGGAAGACATCTTCCCTCGTGGGGGAGACATTTTCCCCCGCGGGGGGGACATTCCCCCTGCGGGGAGAGACATTCCCCTCTCGGGGAGCGGGGGCCGGGAGAGCGAACGGGCACCTGAACGGGTGTGGCCAGGGACCGCCGCTTGACTCCGGTACGCCGCCCCTGCCAGAATCCCGCTTCCCCGGAGCCTCCCGGCTCCCCTGTGCCCAGGTAGCTCAGTTGGTAGAGCACGTGACTGAAAATCACGGTGTCGGCGGTTCAATTCCGTCCCTGGGCACCATAACTTCCCTAAAATCAATGATTTAGAGCGCTCCTTCCTAGGGCTCTGTGCTGGCTGTGTGCTTGGGGCAGCATTAGGGCAGCATGGGAAGAAGGAGGGGCACTCCTACAGGCTAGCCCTTACCGCCTCTACACCTAGGTCGTGTACCCATAAACCGAATGACCGAGAATGTGGAAACCGGGCTACAGCCGAGGGGGCGAAGTCGCTTTGCACTAGCTCTTGAGAGCGGCGATGGTATCCGGTACCATCGGCCACATGGCTAGATGCACAGCACCAGTAAGAGGTCATCGCACAGCGAGCGCTGCAGCGGACTGCCCCGCATGTGGTAGCCGCTATGGTCGCTACAGCAGCTACGGGTCGTCGTACTCGCCCTCGTCGTACTCGCCCTCGTCCTACTCCTCGTCGGGGAGTAGCGGGGGTGGTCGGAGCAGCGGCGGAGGGTCCGGCAACAGCGCAAGGCCGCGCTGGTCGCCAGCCGGTTCGTCAGTGGCGTATACGCCTGCCGAGGTGCGGGCACTCACGCCGGTCCGCCGGAGCGTTGAGGAGCAAATGCCCCTGCCTGACCCTCGGGACGTCTTTCTCTGCCATGCGTGGGACGACCGGGGAGGGGCCGCCAAGGAACTGCACGATCTGCTCGAATCACGCGGTGTCTCGGTCTGGTTTAGCGAGAAGGACGTCGCCCTCGGCACGTCGTTGCTCCGCGAAATCGATAAGGGACTGGCGAAATCGCGGATCGGGATCGTGCTGGTGACCCCTGCACTGCTACGCCGCCTCCGAGGAGAGGGCATTTCCGACAAAGAGCTTTCGGCACTCCTAGCGCGTGACCGGCTCGTTCCCATCGTGCACGACACGACGTACGAAGCTCTCCGCGAAGTCAGCCCCCTGCTCGGCTCGCGAAGCGGCCTGAGTACTGCAGAAAATCCGATGGCAGACGTCGCGGCCAAGCTCGCCGAGCTAGTCGCCCTCTCTTAATACCCAAGCTGGAAGTTCTCCGTCCCACAAGTGGATTCAGCCCAGGATAGAGACATGTGCAGCCTCACCGCTGCCACGCCATAGCATTGGTCTGCTCATATAGAGCCAGAGTATTTCGGCTTGGTGAGAACGCAAGAGTTCGAAGGTGAGGTCGGGGCGTGCGCGAGCGCCTGAAAAGCAGCCCAAAGAGACTACGAGGTACGCTATGAAAGAAAAGAAGGCTGAAATGGAGACGGTCGAGGCGGGAAGTGGTGACGTGCTGGTAGATCTTGGCTTCCCGGACGCTGACGAGCGGAGGCTCCGCGTGCAACTCGCGATGCGGCTCAACGAGCTGATCGCGGCACGCCGTATCACCCAAGCGGGTACGGCACAGCTCTTCGGCGTTCCGCAGCCTCACGTCTCGGACCTCAAGCACTACAAGCTGAGCCGGTTCTCCTCCGAACGGCTGCTACGCTTCGTCACTCTCCTCGGTCGCGACGTCGAGATCGTCATCCGGCCCAAGGCCGAGGGGCATGCGTCGGGAGTCGTATCCGTGTCCGTTGCCTAAAACAGCCGGAGGGCTTACGCCGCCTTCCAGTGCCACTGCCACGACTGGGGTACCGGACCTCCCTGGAAGTCGATCGGGCTGACCTGGAGATCCTGCAACAGCAGGACCTGTCGCACGATCTCCGGGATCATCACCGCACCGATGGCACTGCCCAGGCACTCGTGCAGGCCCATGCCGAAGTGGAACATGCTGCGCAGGTCCCGTTTCGGGTCGAACTGGTCAGGATGGCCGAATGCGGTCTCGTCGAACATGGCGGAGGCGCTCAGGGCGAGCACGGTCCGCCCGGCCGCGACCGGCGTCTCGAATTCCGTGGCGCGCGCGAGCACCGTGTCCTTGTCGCAGAGGCGGATGAAGTAGGTGAAGGCGGGCCTGAAACGGAGCGCTTCGAAGACATGGCCGTCCAGGGTCGCGAGGTCGCCCGATACGGCCGCCGCCCGCGCCTGCTCCAGCAGATCCGGATTCTGCAGGAGGTAGCTCAACGCGTTGACGACCGCGTGGGACGTCGTTTCGACGGTGCCGATCAGCAGGCCGCCGGCGTTGATGATGACGCGTTCCATGTTGAAGATGAGCGCCTTGGAAAAGGACAGCATCAACAGGCGGGATACCGGATCGTTTCCGTCCGTGCTGGGCAGCGGTTTCCCTTCCATACGATGGATCAGCTCGCGCGCATCCTGGACCCCCTTGGAGAAGAGCCCCGTCACCCTGCCCACGATCGACTCGTCCCAGTGCTCACGGGCCTCGAGCTCCAGCACGCGCCGGCCGATCAGCGCGACCATGTACGCCCCCAGCTCCACGTTCGCGAGCTCCCGCTCCCGCACGATGCGCTGAGGGTCCGCGGCGCCGCTGAAGGCCTGGTTCCAGAAGGCGTCCATCTGGTTCCAGTAGGACCAGTCCCGCAGACGCTGCGGATCGCTGTGCGTAAAGCCGAACTTGTCCTGGACGAGGCCGACCGGTACCGCGCGGCTGAGCCCGTCGACCGCGTCGATCTTCCCGCCGGCGGCCGCCAGGATCGCGGCGGTCTTCGTCCCCACGTAGTGACGGATCGACGGCAGCTCCTCGAAGTCGAGGATGGACTTCATGATCGACTTCTCACGCCAATGGACCGCCGTGTCGTCCTGCGCCATGAAGTAGCTCCCCTCTTTCGGCTTGAGGAGGGCGGCGGTGAAGAGGTCGTAACGGCGCAGGATCTCATCGCAGTCGGAGAAGCGGGCGGCGAGCACCAGCTCCGGCATCACCAGCACCGGCCTCTGCTCCCTGAGCTCCTTGTAGAACGGCAAGGGGTTCTCGGCAATCCAGCCCCGTACGAGAGGCCACCGCTCGGCTTCCGGCGTCTGGTCGAACCGCTGCAGATAACTGTCCATGCGAAGTCTCCTCGATTAGAGCGTCTAGAGCGTCCTCAGGGTTGGAGCTGCCGGTCTTTCCAATGTTGTCCAGTATTGTACTTGATGCGGGGCGGCTGAGAGAAGCTCGGCAAGGCCCAGCAGCTCCGGAGGAGCCGCCCGCCCGAACCCTCACCCCTGGCCCCCATAGGCGCTAACTTAGTCTCCCGAGCCCCCGAGCGGCCTGAGCCGCTCTGGGGCCCTGCTTGCTCCGAGTTCGGGGCGGATCAAAGAAGTGACGTGCCA
>DASWQX010001093.1:0-6304 GCA_036403495.1 Thermoanaerobaculia bacterium | reverse complement strand
GCGTTCCCGCGCCTGATCCATTGCCAACATAGATAACGTATTCTCCGGCCGCGGCTTCTCGAGTGAGGTTGAAATTCATGATCGAAATATTGAGACCACTCCGTGTAGGATCCGCCCAGTCCTGGATGCCGCCCGCTATTGCAGCGAGGGAGACACCGTTACTACCACCTTCGAATTGGATTCGTAAGCGGCTCAGGTCGAGTTGGCCGTTCGCGGGGCAAAACACTGGTATCATGAGTTCGCTTTCTCGCTCTACAGTTCCACCGGCAAGTCCTGTTCTGTCTTCGAGACGCGGCCTTCACGGTCCATGACTATTAGTCGATATATGTATGAGCCGACACCGACTCGGCGGTCCGTGAACGAGTCTGTTCCAGCCGGCAGCCATCCGGTCAGGTCCTCCCAGGCGGTTTCCGATGACGAACGCCGCAACACGAGTGCCAGGAGATTCGATGATTCGACCCCCCAAGAGAGGACAACCGACTCGCTGTCAGCCTCTATGCCTGGCGCTTTCCACACGGGGATGGGTGGGTGGGAGTCATCGAAAGCAAGACCTGCAGCGGGTCTCGACGGCGCAGACACATTACTAGCTGAATCCACGGCCGCCAGACGGTAATACATTGTGATTGCAGGCGGCGCATCTGTGTCGACCCAGTTCTGTTCTGTCGAACTGCGTGTCGCGGCTAAAGTCATGAGCCTCAGATCAATGGCCTTCTCTCTGGTGCTGGACCGGTATACACGGTACTCCACCAAATCCGGCTCCCGATTCGCCGCCCACTGAATCGTAATCTGCCGATCCCCGCCCACCACCTTCGTAATCACCGGCGCCCGTGGCGGCTCCACCTTCCGTAAATACACCGGCGGCCCCGCGAGGCTCAGCGAGCCCTGGTTCTGCGCTCCGTCCACGAAGCGCGCGCGGTAGAAGTAACGGTTGGTGGCCCGGCCCGGAAGGGTATCGGTGTAGGCCCGCCGAAGCGGGTCGGCCGGATAGGCTGCCTCGTCGTCCGGCCGGCGCTCGTCGTGGATCAGCGGGTCTGCCATGTCCAGGGGAGCCAGCGTGACCTGGGTGAAGGCGGCCTCGTTACCGGGAAGGCCGGCGAGGATGCGCAGGGCGTTGTCCGACAGCGCGGGATAGCCGGTGGAATCGGCGAGGTCGTTCAGAGCCTTGGCTGCGTCGGTGATCTGGGTCGGGTTCCAGGTCTTGGGAAAGAGATCGGTATCCGCCGCGGTGAGGCTTCCGCGCGTGTGCCGGACGGCCCAGTCGCGCTTTCCGAGGCTCGCCTGATCCGGCTGTCCTTCGTTGCCCGGCAGCAGAGCCAGCGTCGCCCAGGCATCGGGGGAGAGGCCGGCATAGCCCATGGCCGCTGCGATGGAATTCAAGGCGTCCGCAGCCGCCTTGCGGTGGGCAGCATCCAGATTGTCCGGAAAATAATCCACATGTCTCGGGTTCGCCGGATCGAGCGATTTCCGCGTTTCCCGGATCAACCAGTCCCGCTTGAAAAGGCTGTCGTCCACGGCGCGCAGGACGTGGACTTTCAGGTGGTCCGCAGGCGTAAAGCGGAACGTCGAGTAGGAGCGGCTGGCGTAGTCGGCCGGCGTGGCGGTGAGATGATCGCCGAGATCCGGCAGGTCGGGCGCGGGGGGCGGCGTCTGGAGCACGCGGAAGACCGTCGCCGAAGGCGAGGGCCGGCTCTCGTTGCCGAAGCGGCCGCCGGAAGGCGAGCCGTTCCATTTGGGATCGTCCACCACGTGTTTCTTGTCGTCCGCCGCGCTCACCGCGATCTGGGCGTAGACGGCGGGCTCTTCGAGGCTCGGCTCAAAGGGATGGCCCGTTCCTACGTCCGGCGCCGGGAGGAAAACATCGTACTCGCGGGTGGGCCGGCCGAGAATCCAGGCATCGATCGGACCTGCGAGCGATGGAGCCGTGATCAGCGTCACCAGGCGTGTGGAATTGTCATACGTCACGATGGGGTGCGCTTCGGTCGCGGTGCCGGCCTTCAGCCAAACGTGATCGATCCACGGCTGGAGACTGGAGAGATCAGGGTTCAGGGTACCGGGTGTCGTAGATGTCGGTGGAACGACGGGCACCAGCGGAAAGGAAACCGTCACGCCCGTCACCGTCACCTGTACAGTCTTGAAAACGTCGTTCTCGCTCGTAAGCGGCTGGTCCTTCAGGTCCTTCGACGGATCGAAGACCGTCCGCGCCGCCGGCTCGTAGGGCACGACGGTGAGGCGCTGCGCCCAACTCGTCGTCAAATTGATATCTACCCAGAGAGCGTGTTTTTCCGGAATCGCCACCGTGCAGGGCTTCCCCGCGGCGGGAGGGATCTCGTCGTTCACGCCAATGTTCTGCACCCGCAGGCGGAGCTGGGCGCCCGGCTGGCTGCCGAGGACCGCGAAGTCGTCGTTGCCCACCCGCAGGCGGGCACCGGCAAAGGCGCCGGCCGCGTGGGCATCGGCGAGGTCGAGGTCCACATCGCTTTGATCGGCCGCGGCTGCGGTGACCTTCACAACTCTTCCCAGCAAGGCGTTCCAGCGCCCGGGCTGATAGTAGATCCGGAACTCCCGGGTGTCCGGCGCCTGGATCTGCTGGAGGTAGGTCCAGCGCCAGCGCACGCGGAGGCCGACGAGATCCGGATTGGCCTTCCTCCAGGGCGTATAGACCTCGTCCACGAGCACCCAGCGGTCGAGAGGATCGAGCGCCCAGGCTTCGACGCCCAGGGGAGGCGGCGGCGCGATCTTGTCCAGCAGGGCCACCGCGAAGGGATGGACCACGCTGGGGTCCCTGGGCTTGTAGTACCAGGGTGGGGTCTGTGGGGGATCACCGGGTTTTGGGGGCGGCGGGTCCCACTGGAACCACTCGGCCGGCGGCCCCAGGAGGCTGTGGCGGCCGAAGAGGTCCTGGCCGACGAAGCGGTAGCTGTACCAGCCCTCGCGGAGGTTGCTGTCCACCAGGTAAAGAGGAATCGACGGAGGCGGCCAGTCCGAGCTGCGCGGGTTCGGCGGGACGGACGGGTCCGGCGGATCGGGCTCGGAGACGAGGACCGGCGAGTCCCCCACAGGTTGATAGGCCGAGTCGGCAGGCGGGGTCACCGGTGGATCGGGGCTCGGATCGGCGCCGAGGGAGGCCCGGTTCGGGTAGTAGAAAACGAGCTGGTCCGGTTCGGGCATCGTCGAGTCTGCGGGGAGCGGCCACCAGAGGCCGACCTCCCCCGCCACTTCGGAGAGCATGCCGTTCATCTGCCGCACGGCCGGCCCGGGAAGGGCGTAGGCCTTCCCCGCGGCGGGGGGTGCGATAGGTGCCCGAGCCTGGACGCTCTGCCCGGTGACGAGCACGGCGTCGATCTTCGTGGAATCGGGCGACGACGCCAGCCAAGCCAAGGCGCTCGCCGCGCTGCCGCCAAGGACGCCCGTGGGATCGGCGAGCAGAAGGTAGTCGTAGGCGACCCCGGCTTCGGCGGAGGTGTCCGCGAAGTAGAGGCCGAGCATCTGGGCGACGGCCGGCTGGAGGCTCGCGAGGAGGAGCAGCTCCAAGGGATGAAAGCCGGCGAGCTGCTCCGGGGGATTGCGGGCCGGGATGTTCGGCACGTCCGCCTGAGTGGCCGGCGAGAGCGGCTTGCCCGGGAGCTTCGGGTTGACGCGGTCCGCCATGGGCCCGCCGGCAGGCCCCTTCTCCACCAGCAACTCGAGCTGGCCATGCAGGTCCGTGAAGCCGGTGTCCCAGGCCACGGGGGCGCGGTAGGTCACCCGCGAATGGGCCAGGGCCTCCGCCGCCGTGATGTCCGCGGGCGCTCCCGGACAGGGATAGTCGGCGTCTGCCACCGGCAGGCAGAGCGGGTAGGTGAAATCGGGCACCGCGCTCCAGCCGAAGGTCACTCCCTGCTCGCTCGGCAGGATGCAGAGGTCGACGAGCGCGGCGTTGCCGGCGCCGATCTGAACGGCCGTGATCCCCGTGCCGGTGAGCGAGGCCGCGACGACCTGGCCGGCGGCTCCCTGGACGACGGTGTTGGCCACGACGGCGGCTCCCGCCAGGGCGGCGACCTCGATCGCCGGTCCTTTCCCGGAGCCGCCCGCCGGCCCCGCCGGGCACACCCAGCAGATCTGGTGCAGGAGAACCCCATCGGACAGACCGGTCGTGAGAATGACGCGGGCGATGGCCTTGCCGGTCAAGGTCACGGTGCTGACGTTCAGCGCCGCGCCCGAGAAGCTCTTCACGCCGGCGCTCGTGCCATCGCCCTCCAGCGCCTCGATCCGCAGATCGGCCGTGCTGGAAAGCAGGAGATCGACGCTCGTCGCCGGGCAAGGGAGAGCGATCTCCAGCCGGCGGGACGTGAGGAGGCCGATGCGGGAGCCGGACCACTGCACGATCGAAATGACGCCGACCTGCGGGCTGACCGGCAGTAGCTCGGTCGTGAAGACAGCCCCGTTCACCGTCCGGGGGCTCGGTCCGGTGCCTTGGGGGAGGGTGCGGAAGTCGACGCAGGTCCTGGTCGTCGCGGGGGCCGCGCTGCGCAGCCCGATCCGCACGTCCACGCGCTGGGCCTCGACTCCCGCCGGCAGGTCGAAACGCAGCAGGGCGCCCTGGTTGAGATCGACCTCGACCGTGCCGGCTGGAGGGAATCCCTCGGTGAAGACGAGCGGCTTGGCGCTGCTCAGACGGCCGAGCGGCGTCTCCAGGCTGAGGCTCTGCGTGGCGCCGGGGCGCAGGCGGCTGAGCTCCGGGCTCAGGCAGCGCGGCTCACGAGGCTCGCTCTCACGGCGGAAGAGATAGAAGCCAAACCAGGGAAACCCCCGTTCCGGCGCGAAGAGCCAGCGGCAATGGATGCCGTCGGGCAGCGGCGGTTGACTGGTATCCGGAGCCTTGTTGCCCCGGATGCCAAGGGTGAGCAGCGACAGATCGTCCGTCTGGAAACCCATGCTCCTCCCCGCCTCCGTCCATGCGAACCTTGGCCAGGGAGAGCGCACCCTCGCTGAGCAGGTCGATAGGAAAAGCCGAGGCTCCCCACCAACCTACCCTTACTTGAGCAATCCAGCAAGCTTATCGGCACAAAGAGATATCGCCAGATCGACTCACCCGCGCAGCCGGCGCTCGACGGCGAGGCCGTGCTTCTCCATCTTGCGGTAGAGCGCCTGCCGGGAGAGTCCGAGGATCTCGGCGGCCCTGGCGACGATCCCCTCCGCTTCGGCCAGGGCGCGCTCGATCTTCACCCGCTCGGCGAGGCCGGTCTCGCCCTGTGCGTTGAGGGACGAACCGGCGGCGAACGGCGCGGCGCTCAGCCCCAGGTCCTCGGCGCGGAGGGTGTCCCCGGCGGCGACCAGCACGGCGCGGCGCAGGGTGTTCTCCAGCTCGCGGACGTTGCCCGGCCAGGGGTGGCGGACGAGGCGCTCGCGGGCTTCCGGGTGGAGCCGCCAGAGGGCGCCGGTGGGCGAGGGGGAGAGGTCGCGCAGGAAGCGCTCGGCGAGCGGCAGCACGTCCTCGGGACGGTCGGCGAGCGGCGGCACGGCGAGCTCGATGACGTTCAGACGATAGAAGAGGTCCTCGCGGAAGCGGCCGGCGGCGATCTCGCGGCGCAGGTCGGCGTTGGTGGCGCAGATCAGCCGCACGTCCACCCGCCGCGTCTCGCTGCTCCCCAAACGCTCGAACTGGCCGCTCTGGAGGACGCGCAGCAGCTTCGCCTGCCCAGAGGGCGAAAGGTTGCCGATCTCGTCGAGGAAGAGGGTGCCGCCGTCCGCCGCCTCGAAGCGGCCGATCCGCCGGCGGGCGGCGCCGGTGTAGGCGCCGGCCTCGGCGCCGAACAGCTCGCTCTCCAGCAACTCGTCGGGGAGCGCGCCGGCGTTGACGCGCACGAAGGGCTTCTCCCGGCGCCGCGAGTTGGCCTGGACGATCTCGGCCAGCTTCTCCTTGCCGGCGCCGGAGGGGCCGGTGATCAGCACCGGGACGTCCCCGCGGGCCACCTGGAGGGCGAGGGTGACCACGGCGTGCATCTTCTCGCTCGCCCAGACGGCGCCGCAGAGGTCGTGCCTTTCCGCGAGGTCCTCCCAGCTCCGCCGGGCCCGACCGCGCAGCCGCGCGTTCTCCAATTGCAGCTCGCGCAGGCGCAGGAGGTTGCGCACCGAGGCGAGGAGCTTCTCGTCGTCCCAGGGCTTCGCCAGGTAGTCGCTCGCCCCCTCCTTGACGAGCTGGACGGCGGTCTCGAGCGACGTCCAGGCGGTGATCAGGAGGACGGGGAGCCCCGGGTCCCGCTTCTTGACCTCGCGGAAGAGGGCGATCCCCTCCTCGCCCGAGGTCGCCTCGGGGCTGAAGTTC
>DASWQX010001092.1:0-4178 GCA_036403495.1 Thermoanaerobaculia bacterium | reverse complement strand
AGGAGGGTCATGTTTACACGGACGACCAGCCGTAGACCGCAGATGTCTCGGCCGAGTACCGCGCCGAGCTTCGCGGTCCAGCGGTTCATCCAGCCCAAACTCGCCGTCGGTCCGGTCGACGATCCGTTCGAGCGGGAAGCCGACCGGGTCGCCGAGCAGGTGGTGAACCGGCTCCCTCCTGTCGGCCCCGGTGTTTCCTCGTGCCGTGCAGAGGCAGGAGGCGGAGGAAATCAAGAGAAGGCCCCGAGAATAGGTACCGCCAAATAGGCAAAAATAGGTTCAAGCTAAAGAGGAGGACACCTGTGGTCAACCCAGCCAGTCGCCAGTTCTTCCTACTGTGGCTCTTCGTGGCCATCTTGTGGTTGGCTGCGGCGGCAGTCAGCTACTTTCGCAGCGGCGAAGTAAGCATGATCGCTCTAGTCTTCGCCATAATCAGCATTGCTATGTCTATTATAAGTCGTTCCAAGAATCGCGGACCGGACAGCTAATTTTCACCTCCACACTTGCAAGACATAAGGAGCTCGTAGCCGCGCATGGATAAACTTCGCTCCCGTCTGAACGCCGGCTGCGTGCTCCTCTTGATGTCTGGCTTTGCTTTATCTCTGGCATTCAGGCCTATCGATTCCGGCATTCACTGGCTCGCGGAAGAATCGGCCGGGCTCAAGATGGCCCCTGCCGGGTTGGCAGCCATCGAGGCGATCGCCTTGCTCATCCTGGGGCCGCTTGCACTCGGTGCGCTGGTCCACATTTTGAACAACGGCTTAGGCCGGACCTTGGCCCGAATCCTGTCCTTTTGGTTGGCGGGCCTGAAGTCTGGAATCGTCTGCCTATTGCTGTTTCTGCCCCTTATCATCATTCAACAGGTCTTCAGTCACACTGCGGGGCCCGACGCAGTTGCCTTGGGTTCTCCTGTCGGGTGGCTGTATCTGCTTCTTGCGGCGCTTCTCTGTATCTCGGCACCCTTCTGGGCCTTGCTGTTAATTCGCCGTGTACCCCCGGCGGTGCTCCGGGGGACCCTGTTCGAACGCTTTAGCCAAAACTAGGTTCCCACGATCAGCGGCAGCCGTTCGGATCGATCCCGCAGCCGGCTTTGGGGGTCGGGTGGGGCTTCGGGGTCTTGGCGAACAGATCGAGGAGCCAGATCCTGGCGGCGGCGCTCAGGGTGGTTCCGGCGGGGCGCGGCGCGGCCGCCGCCCAGTTGGGGGAGGCGAGGAGGGTGCCGGCGAGGATCAGGACGGCCATCTGGCTGGGACGGGTTTGAGGCATTGGAGTCTCCTTTCGTTCGATCAGGAAGTGATGGCCCAGGAGTATGGCCCCACCGCGGTGGATTTTCGGGCGGAAGGGTGAAACGGGGGCGAAGAGAGCAAGATCCCGTCAGAAATCCCGCTGGTTCGTCCCCCGGAGCCTTGGCGTCAGGGAATCTTGCAGTACCAGACGTGCGCCAGGGTACAGACGCACCGCTCCTCGGTGCCGTCCGGCAGCGAGCAGGGCTGCGTGGCGATCGGAGTGCAGGGGGTGCCGTTGATGCTCGCGCAGGAGGCGTAGGCGAAGGCCGGACGGCTTCCTCCGGTCAGCGAGGCCGCCATCACGAGGCCGAGCAGAGCGGACAGCTTCAGCAGGTTCTTCATCGAGGATCTCCTTTCGAGAGCGGCCCCGGAGGATGCGGAGGGCCGGATGATCCTCAGTATGATGGATCTTGGGTGGAGTTCAAGATCAAAGAAGCGAAAAGAACGGGAGAGCAAGATTCCGTCAACCGGCATCGAAATGTTTCGCCCGCCCCCGACACTTACAAGCAGAGGGACGGAACTTTCCTGTACTCTCTCCGTAACTCTAGAGGCTCCCCTGACCCAAATGACCACCCCCGAACCGCCATCGGCGGGGCGTTTTCCACAGGGGGGAGCCAGGGCAGATTTCAGACCGCCGATCCATAGCGAACTCAAAATCACATATTGGAGATCAACATGTCCCTCGTCCTCATCGCCGCTCTCGCCGTGGCGTTTTTCGTCCTTGTCGTGATCCTCCGCTCGATGGTCTACATCCCCAACAACCGGGTGGGGCTGATGGAGAAGCTGGTCAGCGCCAAGGGGTCGGTGCGCTCCGGCCTGATCGCGCTCGAAGGCGAAGCCGGCTTCCAGCCGGATCTGCTGCGCGGCGGCTGGCACTTCCTGAAGCCGTTCCAGTACCGCGTCCACCGCATGCCGCTGGTCACCATCCCGCAGGGCGAGATCGGCTATCTGTTCGCCCGTGACGGCCAGTCGCTGCCGCCCACCCAGTCGCTCGCCTCCAACCTGCGCGCTCACGACTTCCAGGACGCCGGGGCCTTCCTACGCGCCGGCGGCCAGAAGGGACCGCAGCGGATGGTCCTGCGCGAGGGCACCTACGCGATCAACCAGGTGCTCTTCGTGGTGCTGACCCGCGATCATCTCTACTACCTGCCGCTCGACCGCAGCGAGGAGGCGGTGTTCGGCAAGATGGGGCAGCTCATCGGCGAGCGCGACGGCTACCACCCGGTGGTCCTGCGCGGCGCCGAGGACCGCATCGCCATCGTCACCGTCCATGACGGCCCGGCGGTGCCCTCCGGCGAGATCATCGCGCCGCTGGTCGGCAACGATCCCGCGCAGGCGACGACGTACCACAACAGCTTCCAGGACGCCGACAAGTTCCTGATCGCCGGCGGCCAGCGCGGCCGCCAGCTCCAGGTGCTGGTCGAGGGCACGTACTACATCAACCGCCTGTTCGCCACCGAGGAGCTGGTGCCGAAGACGACCGTCGAGGTGGGCACCGTGGGCGTGGTCGTCTCCTACACGGGCGACAGCGGCATGGACCTCTCGGGCAAGGACTACAAGCACGGCGAGATGGTGGCGGTGGGCGAGCGCGGCGTCTGGAGCGAGCCGCTGCTGCCGGGCAAGTACGCGTTCAACACCTACGCCGGCAAGGTGATCATCGTGCCGACCACCAACTTCATCCTGAAGTGGAGCCGCACGGAGGTCGGCGCCCACAAGTTCGACGAGAACCTGGCCGAGGTGAGCCTGATCACCAAGGACGCCTTCGAGCCCAGCCTGCCGCTGTCGGTGGTGGTGCATATCGACTACCGCAAGGCGCCGCTGGTCATTCAGCGCTTCGGCGACATCAAGAAGCTGGTCGAGCAGACGCTGGACCCGATGGTCAGCGCCTACTTCAAGAACATCGGCCAGACTCGCACCTTGATCCAGCTCCTCCAGGACCGCTCGGCGATCCAGGACCTCTCGGGGGTGCAGATGAAGGAGAAGTTCGCGGTCTACAACCTCGAGCTGCAGGAGGTGCTGATCGGCACGCCGACGTCGGGCGAGGGCGGCGGCCAGATCGAGCAGCTCCTGGTGCAGCTCCGCTCGCGGCAGATCGCCGAGGAGCAGGTGGAGACCTACAACCGGCAGGAGCGCGCCGCGGTCAAGGAGCGCGAGCTGCGCGAGGCCGAGAGCCGGGCGCGGCAGCAGCAGGCGCTCACCGAGTCGGAGATCGCGATCACGGTGCAGTCCAACCAGGGTAAGGCCGAATATGCCCGCGCCCAGCAGCAGGCGTCGCAGATCCAGGCCCTGGCGACGGCCGAGGCCGAGAAGATACGCATCATGGCCGAAGGCGAGGCGAAGAAGATCCGCCTCATCGGCGAGTCCGAGGCGGACCGCGCCGCGCGTGTCGGCATCGCTCAGGCGCTCGCCCTCGAAGAGCAGGTGCGCGCCTATGGCGGTCCGCAGTTCCAGCTCATCCAGAACGTCATGGGCCGCTTCGCCGAGGCGATCGAGAAGTCGCACGCCGACGTGGTGCCGAAGATCCAGATGAGCAGCGGCGACGGCAAGGGGGGCGGCAGCCTGGTGGAGAACCTGCTCGCCCTGCTTCTCTCCGGCAAGCTCGGCGAGACCGTGGGCGTCATGCCTGAGATGACCATGGACCCGCGCGCCGAGAGTCTGCGGTCGGAGCTGCGGCGTAGCGTACAGGGTGGGAGCGCGGGGAACGTCGGCGGTGCTCCGAGCTCGGGCAATGGGGCGGCGGCGTAAGAGCCCTCATCACCCCGGCCCTCTTCTCCCGTCCCCACCCGCCCTCCCGTCACCGGGAGAAGAGGGAGTGGTTAGAAGGGTTAGTCCCAAGCGAGATCGGTTTCTTAGCCCTCTCTCTCCCGGTGAGGGAGGGCGGGTGGGGACGGG
>DASWQX010001091.1:0-10988 GCA_036403495.1 Thermoanaerobaculia bacterium | reverse complement strand
CCGCGGAGATGCCGGCGAATCTCCAGTTCCGCTTCGCCGCCTACGGAGACACCCGCGACAACCACGCCATCCACCGGGACATCGTCAAGTCCGTCCTCAGCTTCCAGCCGGCGCTGGTCCTCCAGACCGGCGACCTGGTCCACCACGGCGACGACGCGGCCGAATGGAAGATCTTCGACGAGATCACCGGCGAGATGCGAAAGCAGATCCCCTATTATCCGGCCCGGGGCAATCACGACGTCGGGGGCTTCTTCGAAAAGCACGTGACGCAGCCTGTACTCTCCGGCAACAAGCTCTACTACTCGTTCGAAAAGGGAAACCTCCACTTCGTGGCGCTCGACACCGAGCAGGATCTCAATCCGAAGAGCAAGCAGGGGGAGTGGCTGGAGGCCGACCTCGCCCAGGCGCAGGCCGGGAAGAAATTCATCGTCCCCTTCTTCCACAAGGCGATCTTCTCCGTCGGCTTCCACGCCAAGGACGCCGACGTCCTGGCGTTACGGCCGATCCTCCACCCGCTGTTCAGGAAATATGGCGTCCGCCTGGCCTTCGAGGGGCACGACCACATCTACTACCGCACCGTCCGGGACGGCATCACCTACATCGTCACCGGCGGCGGCGGCGCGCCGTTCCATCCCTATCAGCACCTCGACCTCAAGCAACCGAAAGACGTGTTCGAAGAGGTAAATCACTTCTGCCTCGCCGACGTCTATCCGGACAGCGTTCAGGTGACCGCCTGGCGGCGCGACCTGACCCGGCTCGATCAGGTCACGGTGAAAACAGAGGGGAAATGATCCCTTTCAAAGGTCCTCATGGATGCAGAGATAATTCCCCTCCGTATCCTTGAACCATGCGGCCTTTTCGGAGCCGAGCACGCAGACGTGATCGACGGTCTTGAAGTCCGGGAAATCGTAGTCCTCGAAGACCACTCCCTTGCCGCTCAGCTCCGCGATGGCCGCGGCGATGTCCTGCACCTGAAAGCTGATCGCCGTATGGTCCGCCTTGGTCCCCGCCTCCTTGGGGAAGAGGGCGAGGATGCCGCCCCCGGCGGAGGCGTAGGTGAACTTGCCGTCCGGCTTGAGGCCGATCGGCTTGAGGCCCAGCTTCGCCTCGTAGAAGGCCCGCGCGCGTTCCATATCCATGACGGGAAGCATCGTCGTGACCGGGCAGTCGGCTAGCATGAGCGCTCCTTTTCGGGTCGGTGCGGCCTCCTCAGCCTACCAGACTTGCCCTACCGCCGATCCAGCCCCAGAGCGACCAGACCGCAAGATTTCGATATTTTTCGGACCCGCGAAGACGCTGATTTTTGATATGTTTAAGTCATGGCACACCGACATCTCTTCTCGACCCTCCTCTTGGCGGCCGTGCTGCTCGCTCCGGCGGCATCGGCCCAGACGCCGGCCCAGCCGCCGCTGTACCCGATCCCGCCCAACGCGGACAACCAGAGCCTCGACGGGCTGGCCGTGGACGCGGCGGGCAACATCACCTTCCTCTGGACGAACCTCCACTTCACGGGCACCGCGTCGCAGACCCAGGTCTTCACCCGGCTCGTCAACTCGACCGGCCTCCCCCTGGGTCCGGCGACGGCCCTGGAGGACCTGCGCTTCGACTCCTTTGGCATCACGGTGGTCGCCAACCAGCGCGGCGACGTCCTCACGACGTGGGCCCGCAGGCGGCGGACCGGCACTACCTACCAGTACCTCCTCCGCCGGACCAGCCACCACGCGCGGCGGCTGAACCTCACCCTCAAGGGGGGCGCGGACATCGCCGTGGACGGCGCCGGCGATTTTGTCGCCGTCTGGCTCTCCCCCACGCCCGCCGGCTACCGCATCTTCGGCCAGCGCTACAACGTCGATGGCACCCTCCGGGGGCCGGAGTTCACCATCCCCGACAGCGCCGGCCACGGCCAGTCCTCGCAGAGCGTCGCCATGAACCCGACCACCGGCGAATTCGTGGTCGTCTGGGAGGTGCGGGACACCGACGGCACCGGCCTCGGCGTCTACGGCCAGCGCTTCGGCTTCACCACCGGCCCGCAGGGCGCCCCGTTCGGCATCTTCGTCCCCGCCGTGATCGATCGGCCGAGCGCCAACCAGTATTTCGCCCCCCAAGTGGCGCGGGCCAACAACGGCCACTTCACGGTGATCTGGAGAAATCCCAAGGACGACGGCAACTCCACCGACATCCTCGGGCAGCGCTACGACACCAACGGCGTGCCGCTGGGGGCCCCGCTCACGATCGTCGCGAACGCCGACATTCCGGACAGCCACCCCCAACTCGCCATGGGTCCCAAGGGTGACTTCGTGGTCGCCTGGGACGACCAGGGGACCTCGCCCGCCTGGTTCCAGCTCTTCCACCCCAACGGCGTGCCCGCCGGCCCGGTGATGGTGGAGCCCGCGACCGGCGGCGCCACCTTCAACGGCGCCGGCCGAGTGACCTACGGCTTCAACAAGAACTTCGTCTACGGCTGGACGAACTTCAACGACAACGGCACGTCCGGCAACTCCATCGCCTACCAGCGATGGAACCAGTAGCCCCCGGGTAGTTTGCGAAAAAAAGGGCGAGGCTCCGCCGCGCATACGGAGCCCCGCCCGACCCGGCCGGGATTTACTTCGATTCAGTTTTCAAAGAACCCGAACGCCCTCGCGAGCCGCACCAAGCGCTCCGCGAGGCGCATTCCCCACCCTTCACGCCGCGTCCCCTGCTTGTCGCGGCCCGTTTTCTCTCCTTCACATCCCGGAAACGACTCGTCACGTCGCATTCCCCATCGCCAACGTCTCGTTCGCTCGGGGGAACGCGGCGCGATCGATCCGCAACGCCTCGTTCCCTCCCTTTCGCGTCACCCGACGAAAGGGGAACGCCACGTTCCCTCAGGCTCACGCCATCCGAAGGACGGGGAACAGGACGCGAAGACCTCACAACGTCATGCACATCCGAGAGAACGTCGCATTCCCCACGGGGAACGCAACGCGAACGACGGGGAACGCGCCGTTCCCCACTCGTCGCGTCATCCAACGAGGAGGGAATGCCATGAAAAATCCCCTCCTCCTTCTCGCAGGGCCCCCTGGAATCCTCGAAGCCGCGCTTGACTAGCCACCCCGTCTTCCTCTATAGTATGCACATCGTAGACGATTGGCAAGGGGGCTTCCTCGCGAAGCGCTCTCCGGACGTCGAAGCCGCCGAGGAGGTCTACGGACCGCAGGACTCCGCCGTCGCAAGAGGCGTCGAGGCCGCGGTGCGGGATTCCCGGCGGGCAGCGCGGGTTCATTGACAATTGACGTACCTGAGGGAACGGTAGCGGGGCCGTTCCCTCGGGCCTTCCTTACGCCGGAGGCCGGAGGTGGGGCTTGGTCTCTTATCTCATACTCGCAGACATCGTGCCTGCACATTCGTGCTACCATGCTGTCATGGCCAAGCAATTGACGATCCGCGGAGTCTCAGACGAGGTTGGGAAGAGACTGGAAGGCCTTAGCCGGGCTCGAGGTCAGAGCGTCAACACGGTTGTGCTCGAAATCCTGGAGGGTGCCGTCGGGGTCAATGAGCGTCGCAAGAGACTGGCTCGTTATATGACCTGGACTCCCGACGATCTGGCGGAATTCAACGATGCGCTCGCCGCTCAGCGGACGATCGATGACCCGCTCTGGCGCTGAATTCTCGGGTCGCCTGGTTCTCGACACCTCCGCGTACTCTCACTTCCGAGCGGCAGACGTGCGCGTTGTCGATCTGATCGCCCTGGCTGAGGTCGTGTTCCTGCCGACGATCGTACTGGGCGAGTTGGAAGCCGGCTTCACCCTCGGAAAACGAGAGCGCGAAAACCTTACACTCCTGGCCGAATTCCTTGCTGAGCCCTTCGTCTCCATTCTGCCCGTAACGCCCACGGTCGCCCGTCGCTACGGAAGGCTTTTCGCCGACTTGCGGCGAGCCGGCACCCCGATCCCGACCAACGATATCTGGATTGCTGCCACCACGCTGGATTGCGGCGGGCATCTGCTGAGCTTCGACGGAGACTTCAAGAACGTCGTGTCTCTCGACTGCACGGTCCTGAGTCCTGGAGACGAGTAGGCAGGCGCAGGGATGCGTCAGCCGCTTCAGCGCCTGCACCGAGGATGAACCATGGCCGACTTGCGGGTTTGGTCGAGCCCCTTCCGTCGGAGGCGGTAGAGACGTTCCAGGTCATGAACGACACCCTGCCGGAGGCCACGGGGACCGCGGAACGTCTCCTCGAAGGGTTTTGACACTCCATGGGCCTCTCCCTTCGTGGAGGCCATCAACGTCTATTCATGTCTTTCTGTGCGGGGATCATCGGGAGAGGCGGAAAAAACTAACAGGGCAAGGTTCATCTGCCCCACGCGGTCTGTGCTCTTGGCGACGGTATGCGCTCCGGCGAGAGCAGGCCTTGCCTTGGATGAATTTCCGCCCAAGATGGCTTTCGGCTTTACATCGAGATGGAGCCTTTGCGGAATTCGGTCTTGTCGAGATGGGCGTTGATGAGGACGGGCGCGCCGGCGCGAGAAAGACGGAGGGCTTCCTGGAGGACGGCGGGCACGTCCTCTCTTTTTTCGAGCAGGAGGCCTCGGCCGCCGTAGCCTTCGGCGACTTTGTGGTAATCCGTTCTCGCCAGGACGGTGCCGACGTCGTCTTTCAGGATCTCGATCTGCTCGCGGGCGATCTGGGTCCAGCCGGCGTCGTTGCCGACGACGGCGATCACGGGGAGGTTGTGGCGGACGAAGGTGTCGAACTCCGCGAGGCTGTAGGCCACGGAGCCATCGCCGTAGATGATCCAGACGTCGGCGTCCGGCCGGCAGAGCTTGGCGCCGAGGGCGAAGCCTCCTCCCACTCCGAGGGTTCCGAAGACGCCGGGATCGAGCCAGGAGAGGGGAGCGCGGGGGCTCAGGGTGTAGGCGGCGGTGGCCACGAAGTCGCCGCCGTCGGCCACGATCACGCTCTCGGGGGCGAGGACGCGGTCGATCTCGCGGCAGAGGTGGAGGGGGTTGATCCGTTCGCCGGTCACGGCGGCCTGGCGGTCGATCTCTTTTTCGCGCTCGTCGTCGCGGGCTCGCAGACTCCCCAGCCAGTCCGCCGGGCGACTGTCTTCAGAAAGGATTTTTGCCATCTCGTGCAGGAGGAGCCCGGGATCGGCGTGGATGCCGAGATCCGGCTTGCGGTTCATCGTCAGGTCCTGCTCGCTCCGGTTGACCGAGATCAGAAAGGCTTTGCGGCTGACGTGGCGGCCGTAGTCGAGCCGGAAGTCGTTGGGGATGCCGGCGAGGAGGACGAGGTCGGCCTCGCGCAGGGCCTCCCGCCGCTTATGGCGGAGTTGGAGCGGATGGCCAGGGCCGAGGAGGCCGCGGGCGCCTCCGGCCAGGTAGACCGGGGCGCCGATCGCGGCAATGGCCTTCGCCAGATCCTCGGCCTGCTCGCGTGTCGGCGAGGAGAGAAGCACCTGGCCGCCGAGCACCAGCACAGGACGCTTCGCCTTGCAGAGGCGGGCGACGGCCTTGCGGGCGTCCCCTCGCTCCGGCGCGGGGGGCGGGATCTCGCGCGGCTTCGAGACGGCGGCTTTGCTCGCGCCGGCGAAGACCTTGGCGGCGTGGCGGCGGAGGTAGAGGCGCAGGCCGGCCCCCGCCAGTCCACCCCCCTTGCTGCTGGCGCCGTACCATTCGCGCACCAGGGGCTCGTCGTAGAGCAGATCGATCGGACACTCGAGGAACACCGGGCCGGGCACGCCGGAGCGGGCGACGTCGAACGCTTTTTCGAGCATCGGCACCAGCTCGCGCACGGTGGAAGCCGAGGCGGCCCATTTGACGTGCGGCTGGATCAGCGGCATCTGCTCGATGTCCTGGAGCGCGCCCCGCCCCTTGAGCAGCGTCGCCGCGGCGCCGCCGAGCAGCACCACCGCCGATTGGGCGAGTTGGGCGTTCTTGATCGCGGTGATCGTATTGGTGACGCCGGGCCCGGCGGTGACCGCGGCCACTCCCGGCACGCCGGTCAGCCGGAACACGGCGTCGGCGGCGAACACGGCGTCCACCTCGTGGCGCACGTCCACCACCCGGATGCCGCGAGCCTTGGCGCCCACCAGGATGGGCGAGATGTGGCCGCCGCAGAGGGTGACGAGGAACCGCACCCCGCGCTCCACCAACACCGACGCGATCCGATCGCCGCCGTTCATCGTGGCTCCTTCTTGTCGAGAACATGCTTGTCCAGCGTGAAGCAGACGAACGTTCCGGCCATTACTACTTCGCCGTCCCGCGCAACTTCGACGCGGACCTTCGACCGACGACCCTCGGTCTCCTCGATCGCCGCGTGCGCAGTGAGTTTTTCCCCGACGCGGACCGGCTTCGAGAACCGCACGTCCGCGCTCCCCAGCACCACGTTGGGATCATTGACCGCCAGCATCGCCGCATAGTCCGCGAGGCCGAAGACGAAACCGCCGTGGACCAGACCGCGCTCGTCGGCGGCCATCTCGGGGAGGGTGGCCAGGGCGGCTGTGGCGCTGCCCGCGGCGAGCTCGACAGGCTCGCCGACGAGGCGGGGATCGATGGCGCGGTGGGTGTTGGCGACCGGGGTAGGATCGGGGGGCACGGGCGGGAGTATAGCGGGTCGATCTGGCGCCATGGAGCGCCTGCGGCCTGCGACCTCACCCTCGATCCCTCTCCTCCTGAGGAACAAGGCGACTTGTTCCTCCACACCATGTGCTCGGCCCGCCGAGCTGACAGAGCTAAAGGAGAGGGAGGGCCCGGCTGGGGCCGCATCGCAGTCGTCCCCCTTCTCCTTCAGGAGAAGGGGATGAGGTCGCAGGCCACGGAGGTTGATCGAAGCAAGAGACGTATATAGGGCGCAGCCCTCAGAGGGACGCCAGGAGCTTGCCCAGCGCCGCCAGGTCGACCGGCTTGACCAGGTGACCGTTGCAGCCGGCCTGCCGTGACAGCTCCTTGTCGCTGTCCTGGCCCCAGCCGGTCAGTGCGATGACGATCATCTCCCGGCCCCAGGGCTGCTCGCGGATGCGCCGCGTCGCCTCGTAGCCATTCAGGCGGGGCATCCCGACGTCCATCAGCACGACCTCGGGCCGGAATTGCTCCGCCGCCGCCACCGCCTCGAGGCCGTCGTGGACGGTGCGGACCTCGTTGCCCAGCAGTTTGAGCAGGATCTCCATCGAGCTGGCGGAGTCCAGGTTGTCGTCCACCACCAGGATGCGCCGTCGTGGACGGTCCGCGTCAGCCTCCCCGCCGAGGATTTCCGGGTCCTCTCCCTCCACGAGGCTCTCGGGGACGGGAAGGCGGACGGTGAAGGTGCTCCCCGTTCCCAGCCCGCCGCTCTCGGCCGTGACGGTCCCGCCGTGCATCTCGACCAGACCCTTGACCAGCGCGAGGCCGATGCCGAGGCCGCCGGTGGCGCGTTCGATGCTCCGGTCCACCTGGGAAAACATTTCGAAGATGTGCGGCAGGGCGTCCGCGGGGATACCGATCCCGGTGTCCCGCACCGACACCATCACCTCGCCGCTCCCCAACTCCGCGGCGAGATCGATGCGGCCACCCGGGTTGGTGTACTTGGCGCTGTTGGTGAGCAGGTTGCTGAACACCTGGGCCAGCCGGGTCAGGTCGGCGTCGAGATGGACCGGCTCCGCGGGGAGCGCGGTGTGCAGCTCGTGCCCGCCCGCGTCAATGGCCGGGCGGGCAGTCTCCAGGGCGCTGCTCACGACATCGCTCAGGAGCACGCGCGAGCGGCGCAGCTCCAGCTTGTTCCGGCTGATCCGGGAGACGTCGAGCAGGTCGTCCACCAGCCGCACCATGTGCCCGAGCTGGCGCTCCATCATGGCCCGGGCGCGGGTGACGGTGTTGGAGTCGGCGCCGGCGAGACGCATGATTTCCAATCCGTTGCGGAGCGGGGCGAGCGGGTTGCGCAGCTCGTGGGCCAGCAGCGCGAGGAACTCGTCCTTGCGCCGGTCAGCCTCCTGGAGCGCCTCCGCGGTGCGCTTCTGCTCCGTGATGTCGCGGGCGATCTTCGACGCGCCGATGACGCGGCCGGTGGAATCGTGGATGGGCGAGATCGTGAGCGAGAGGTCGATCAGCCGGCCGGTCTTGGACATCCGCACGGTTTCGAAGTGCTCGACCCGCTCCCCGCGCCGGAGCCGTTCCACGATCATCTGCTCCTCGCTCAGCCGTTCCGGCGGGATGATCATCGTGATCGACCGGCCGATGGCCTCCGCGGCCGTGTGGCCGAAGAGCCGCTCGGCCTCGGCGTTCCACGACCGGATGATGCCGTCGAGCGTCTTGCTGATCACCGCGTCCTGCGACGATTCGACGATCGCCGCCAGCCGCGCCTGAGTCTCCTCGACCCGCATGTGCTCGCTGACGTCGCGGAACACCAGGACCGCGCCCACCGTGGCCCCGGCGCTGTCGCGCATCGGCGCGGCGCTGTCGCCGATCGGCCGTTCCGTGCCGTCCCGCGAAATCAGCAGCGTATGGTTCGCCAGCCCCACGATCTTCCCATCGCGCAAAGCGCGGAGGGCCGGATTCTCGACCTCCTCGCGGGTGTCCTGGTTGACGATATGGAAGACTTCCGGCAGGGGGCGCCCCGCGGCTTCGGCCTGAGCCCACCCGGTCAGCGTCTCGCTCACGCCGTTGAGGAACGTCACCCTCCCCTCCACGTCGGTGCAGATCACGCCGTCGCCGATGCTGGAAAGCACGATCCGCAGCCACTCGGACTGCCTTTGCAGGGCCTCCTTCGTCTCCCGCAGCTCGTCGTCGCCGGCTGCCATCAACGGCTCCTTCCTGATGCTCATGCTCTTCCCGCGAAGCCCTCCAGCGCCGCCAGCACCGAGTCCACGTCCCGCGGGGTGTGATCGGCCGAGATCTGGAAGCGGATCGACTCGTCGCCGCGCGGCACCACCGGGAACTTGAGCCCGGTCGCCAGCACCCCGTGCTGCCGCAGGTGGGCCACCAGAGCGTTAGTCTTCGGCGTGTCGCGCACCATCAGCGGCACCACCGGGTGCTCGCCGGGGAGCGTCTCGTAGCCGAGCCGCAGGAGCCCCTGCTTGAAGCGGCCGGTCATCGCGCGGAGGTGCTCCAGCCGGCTCACCCCCTCCGGGCTATCGACGATCTCCACCGACTTCAGCGCCGCCGCGCACTCGCCCACCGTGATCGGATTCGAATAGATGTACGTCGCCGCCGTCTCGCGCAGGAAGCTCGTCAGCACCCGGCTCCCGGTCACGTAGCCGCCGTTGACACCGAACGCCTTGCCGAGCGTCGCCACCAGGATGTCCACCGGCTCCGCGCCCGTGACCTCCTCGGTGCCGCGGCCGGTGCGGCCGAAGGCGCCCACGCCGTGCGAGTCGTCCACCACCAGCACCACGTCCTCCTCGAAACGCTCCGTCCAGCGCCGGCAGATCGCCGCCAGCTCCGGCAGCGGCCCGTGATCGCCGCGCATGCTGAAGACGCCGTCCGTCACCACCATCGCCCGCCGGCAGGTGCCCGCCACCGCGCCCAGCTTCGCCTCCAGGTCGGCGAGGTCGAGGTGCTTGTAGACGTGCTTCTCCTTCGGCCGCGCCAGCCGCATCGCGTTGATGATGCAGTTGTGGTTCAGCTCGTCGCTGATGATCGCCGTCTCCGCCGTGATCAGCGGCACCAGCACGCCCAGCGCCGTGGCATAGGCCGAGCTGAACAGCATCGCCGACTCGCGGCCGTGGAAGGCGGCGAGCCGCGCCTCCAGGTCCACGTGCGCCTGGTAGGTGCCGCTGATGAACCGCACCGCGCCGGGGCCGACGCCGAACTCCCGGCTCGCCGCCTCCTCGGCGTGCACCAGCTCCGGGCGCAGCGCCATGCCGAGATAATTGTTCGAATTCATTTTGAGAAAGGGTTTCTCCCCTTCCCCCGCCAGCAGATAGCGCGGCCCCAGATCTCCGGACGCCGGCAGGACGCGGGTGATCACCGACTCCGCCCCCTTCAGCGTGCCCCGCTCGCGCAGGGCGTCCAGCTCGGCGGACAGGGCAGCTTCGAAACGTTCAACGGGCATCGTGGACCTCCTCGGCGGCCAGCTTCTTCTCCAGGTTTTCCAGCATGTCGTGGACCATCGCCGCGAGGTCGTACTTCGGGTTCCAGCTCCACTCCTGCCGCGCCGCGCTGTCGTCCAGCGACTCCGGCCAGGAATCGGCGATCGCCTGCCGCATCGGATCGATCCGGTATTCCATCTTGAAATCCGGAAGATGCTTGGTGATCTCCGTACACAGCTCGCGCGGCGTGAAGTTCATCCCGGTGACGTTGAACGAATTGCGGTGCGCGAGCCGCTCGGGATCGGCCTCCATGACGTCGATCGCCGCCTTCACCGCGTCCGGCATGTACATCATGTCCAGCCGCGTGTCCGGCTTGAGGAAACAGGTGTAGTGCCGGTGGCGGATCGCCTCGTAGAAGATCTCCACCGCGTAGTCCGTGGTGCCGCCACCCGGCGGGGCCCCGTGCGAGATCACGCCGGGGAAGCGCACACCGCGAGTGTCGACGTCGAAACGCTGGTGGTAATAGTCGCAGAGCAGCTCGCCCGCCACCTTGGTGACGCCGTACATCGTGGTCGGCCGCTGGATCGTGTCCTGCGGCGTGTGCTCGCGCGGCGTGCCCGGTCCGAAGGCGCCGATCGAGCTCGGCACGAACACCGCGCAGCCGTTGACCCGGGCCACCTCAAGGATGCGGTAGAGGCTCCCGAGGTTGACGTCCCAGGCCACCTGCGGCTTGCTCTCGCCGAGCGCCGAGAGGAGGGCCACCAAGTGATAGATGGTCTTGATCTGATGGCGCTGCACGACGTCCTGGATCTGCCGCTCGTTCGTGCAGTCGAGGAAATCGAAGGGGCCGTCCGTGCGCAGGAGCTCCTCGCGCGACATCATGCGGATGTCGGAGGCGATGACCTGGTCGGCGCCATAGCGCTCGCGCAGGGCGGGCACCAGCTCCGACCCGATCTGGCCGAGGGCTCCCGTGACGAGGATCTTCGTCTTCATGAATTCTTCCTCG
>DASWQX010001090.1:0-3861 GCA_036403495.1 Thermoanaerobaculia bacterium | reverse complement strand
GCAGAGCCGGGACGTCCTCCTGCTGGCGATCGAGCTGCGCCGCTACGCCCATTCCGCCGCCGCCGTCGAGCCGCGGCAGACGCTGGCCGAGCTGGCCGCCGACCTCGAGCGCGTCACCACCGCCGTCGCCCGCGGTCGCGGCCAGGTGGAGGCGGTCGCCGGCCACCGCGTGCTCGCCCGCTTCGAGGGGGAGAGCCGCGGCCACCGCGCGCTGACGGTCGCCTCGCAGGTCCTGGACGGCGGCGCCGGCCTGGCCGGCGACGCCGAGGCGCCGGCCATCGCGCTGGCCTCCGGCCGGGCGGTCAGCGGTCCGGTCACCTGGGGCGAGCGCGCCGAGCGGGCCCTCGTCGGCCTGCCCGTGCAGCAGATCGAGAGCCTGCTGCGCGAGGCCACCTCGGGCGAGATCCTGATGTCGCGCGAGGTGCATGACGAGCTGAAGGGCGCCCTCGAGGCCGCCGGCTACCGCCTTGCCCCGCGCCGCGGCGTGATCACCCCGCAGCCCCTCTACGTGCTCGGCGCGCAGGTGGCGGCCCAGCTCACCGCCACCGCCGGCGAACGCGCCGCGCAGGCCACCACGCTGACCCCGCCGGGGAGCAGCGCCACCCTCACCGGCATCTCGCCCGGGGCCCTGCTGGGAGCGCGCTTCGAGATCCTCTCCGTGCTCGGCATGGGGGGGATGGGGATCGTCTACAAGGCGCGCGACCGCGAGCTCGACGACCTGGTCGCCCTCAAGATGCTGAAGCGGGACCTCTGGGGCGACCGCTCGCAGCTCGAACGGCTGAAGAGCGAGCTCAAGCTGGCGCGCAAGATCACCCACCCCAACGTGCTGCGCACCTACGACTTCGGCGAGATGGACGGCATCCCCTTCATCTCGATGGAGTTCGTGCGCGGCGTCACCCTGCGCTACATGCTCGACCAGACGCGGCGCCTCCCCTATTCGGCGGGGCTGCGCCTGGCCAGGCAGCTCTGCGCCGGCCTCGCCGCCGCGCATTCGGTGGGCGTGCTCCACCGCGACATCAAGCCGGAGAACCTGATCCTCGACGCCACCGGCAACGCCAAGCTGATGGACTTCGGCATCGCGCGGCCGATCGACCGCCTGGCGCCCGGCGCGACCCAGGCCGGCTTCATCGTCGGGACGCCGCAGTATCTGGCGCCCGAGATCCTCGAAGGGCGGGAGGCCGATCCCCGCTCCGACATCTACTCCTGCGGCATCGTGCTCTACGAGCTCTTCGCCGGCACGCTGCCGTTCGAGGGGGCCACGGCGATGGAGATCATGGCCAAGCAGTTGCGCGAGGAGCCGGCGCCGCCGAGCACGCGCTGGCGCGAGATTCCGCCGATGCTGGAGATGGCCATCCTGCGCTGCCTGCGGAAGAACCCGGACGAGCGCTACCGCTCGGTCGCCGAGCTGCTCCGCGAGCTTGAGGAGCTCAGCGCGTAGGATTCGTTCTGAGGGCGGTGAACAAGTCGGAGCGGGAGAGTGTCGTAGAGACTTAGGGGGAATCGACCCATGATCGCCACGGAATCCGGATCGCCTGCATATGGGCCAGGGTTGGAGCCCGACCGCCGCCTGGCCGAGTACGAGACGCTGCTCGACATCGGCGTCAAGCTCTCCGGCACGCTCGACCTCGCGACCGTGCTGGAGATGGCGCTGGAGAACGCGGAGGAGGTCTGCCGCGCCGAGACCAGCTCGATCTGGGAGCTCGACGAGGAGCGCCAGGAGCTCTTCTTCCGTGTCGTGCGCGGGAGCGCCGCCGGCGACATCCGCGGCCTGCGGGTGCCGATGGGGGAGGGGATCGTCGGCAGCGTCGCGAAGTCCGGCGAGGCCGAGATGGTCAACGACGTGGCCGCCGATCCGCGCTGGCAGGGGGACTCCGGGGCCGAGTTCCAGACCCGCGCCATCCTCACCGTGCCGCTGCGCGCTCAAGGGTCCGTCATCGGCGTCGTCCAGCTCCTCAACCCGGTGGGGCGCGACCGCTTCACCACCGGCGACCTCTGGCGGATGCGCCAGTTCGCGGCCATCCTGGCGCCGACGCTGCAGAACGCCCGCCTCTGGGCGCGGCAGCGGAAGCAGTTCTTCAAGACGGTCACCGCCTTCGCCGAGGCGCTCGAACGGCGCGATCCCTACACCGGCGGCCACGTCCGCCGGGTGGTCGCCTATTCGGTCCTGCTCGGCCACGAGATGGGGCTCGCCCGCGAAGAGCTGCGCAACCTCCAACTGGCCGCCACCCTCCACGACGTAGGCAAGATCAGGACCCCCGACCACATCCTCGGCAAGCCCTCTCCCCTCGACGCGGACGAGGCCGAAATCATGCGCCTCCACACCGCGGACGGCGCCTCGATGGTCTCCCATCTCGACAACCCCTGGGTGCTGCACGGCGTGCGCAGCCACCATGAACGGATGGACGGCAAGGGGTATCCCGACGGCCTCACCGATCCGCAGATCCCGCTCGCCGCCCGCATCATCGCGGTGGCGGACACCTACGACGCCATGACCACCAGCCGCCCCTACCGGGTGGCCCTGCCGCATGAGCGGGCCGCCGCCGAGATCCTGACCGGCGCCGGCAGCCAGTTCTGCCCACGCGTCGTCGCCGCCTTCGGCAGCCTCTCCGAGGGTGGGCGCTTCACGCTCGCCCTCGCCGAGGGGATCCTGCGCGCCATCTCAGACCGGGACCCGCGGTAGGCAGGCCCGTGGTAGAACTCAGTGCATGCTGCGCCTGCGCTACATCGTCAACGGCGAGGACCGGGTCGTTCCCATGGGGGGCGGCCGGCTCCGGCTGGGGCGGGGGAGCGACAACGACGTCGTGCTGTCCGACGTCTCGGTCTCCCGCTACCACGCGGAGATCCTGCGCGAGGCCGACGGCTGGTCGGTCCACGACCTGAAGAGCACCAACGGCGTCGACGTCAACCGGGTGCCGGTCGAGAAGGCGCCGCTGCGCCCCGGCGACCTGCTGACCATCGGCGCCTTCGAGATCCGGCTGGAGGAGGAGGAGCCGCGCCCCGTGCGCTCGGTCGTGCCGGAGGTCGGGGAGGGCACCCTCGCCGGGCTCGGCAACGCCACCATCATCCGCCCGCTCGCCGACTTCGCCGCCGCCTACGGCCTCGGCGGGACCCCGGCCAAGCCGTCCACCGCCATCCCGCAGACCGAGACGAGCGATCAGATCTACGTCCACCGGATGTTCGGCTTCCTCACCCGCCTGGCACGCATGCTCACGGTCGCCGAGTCGGTGGACGACGTGCTGTCGCGGGTCTTCGACCTGGCCTTCGAGGCGTTCCCGGTCGACCGCGGGTTCATCCTGCTGGCGGACGAGTCGGGGGAGCTGGTCTGCGAGCTGGCGCGGATCAAGACGAAGTCACAGTTCCGTCCCGCCGGCGAGGTGCCGGTTTCGCGCACCATGCTGCAGACGGTGATGCACGAACGGGTGGCGCTGGTGACCTTCGACGCCCAGTCGGATCAGCGCCTCTCGGGCGGCGAGTCGATCCGCCTGCACCAGATCCGCTCGGCGATGTGCGCGCCGCTCTGGTCGGGCGAGCGGATCATGGGGGTGATCCAGGTCGATTCCCCCATCCACGTCGGGGCCTTCGGCGAGCGCGACCTCGACGTCCTCACCACCCTCGCCAACTACGTGGCGGTGGCGGTCGAACGCATCCGCTATGCCTTGAAGGCCGAGTTCGAGCGGCAAGCGCGCAGCCGGCTGGAGCGCTATCACTCTCCCGGGGTCATTGAGGAGGTGCTGCGGCGGGGGGACGAGGGGATGCGGCGGTTGCAGAGCGCGGAGGCTACGGTGCTCTTCGCCGATCTCGTAGGTTTTACCAGCTTCGCCGAGAACGCCCCGCCGGAGCTGGTGGCGGAGAGCATCGACG
>DASWQX010001089.1:0-2686 GCA_036403495.1 Thermoanaerobaculia bacterium | reverse complement strand
CCATGTCCTCCACCTCTCTCTGACGAAAACACAGGACCCAAGATCAATCCCATCGGGATTGCGGGGGGGGGGGGGGACGATCAACCATGGGTCCCGCAGACTATTTTAGCTTGGCGAATCTGGCAAGTCCTTTCGTGCTGTCTCATTATGCCTCTCTTTCTTGAAGGCGGCACAAAAAGCGTCCACCTTTTTGGCCTCCCCGTCCTCCCGGGATATAGTTCCCCCCTCACGCGAACCTGCTCTCCCCCGCGTCCGCCGGCTCGCCGGAGGGCGGCCCGGATCTTGCTCGTTCGCGCGACCCGGAGCCTATGAAATGAACGAACCGACCGATGGAACTTTTCAGAAACTGCATGAGCTAGCCCAGAACCTCTGGTGGTCCTGGCAGCCCGACATCCGCGCCATCTTCCGCGAGCTCGATCCGGAGACCTGGCGCCTCGTCTACCACAACCCGGTAGCCCTCTTGCAGCGCCTCCCCTCCGACGAGATCGCCCGCCGGGTGGCCGACCTGGAGATGCAGACCCGCATCAACCAGGCGCACCGCCGGCTGCAGGTGTACCTCCAGGACGGCGAGAGCTGGGGCCTGGTCCACGCCGGCCCCCTCCTCGCCCGGCCGGTGGCCTACTTCTCGGCCGAGTTCGGCCTCCACCTCTCGCTCCCCATCTACTCCGGCGGCCTCGGAGTGCTGGCCGGCGACCATCTGAAGAGCATGAGCGACCTGGGGACGCCCGTCGTCGGCGTCGGCCTGCTCTACCACGGCGGCTACGTCCACCAGTTGATCGACGAGAACGGCTGGCAGCAGGACCTCTACGAGCCGATCGCCACCGCCGAGCTTCCCGTCGAGCCGGTGCTCGCCGCCGACGGCGCGCAGGCCCGCTTCAGCGTCGAGCTCCCCGGCCGCGACGTCTTCGTGCGCATCTGGCGGGTCCACGCGGGGCGCAGCCAGCTCCTGCTGCTCGACGCCCGCGACGACGCCAACTCCCCCGCCGACCAGGAGCTGACCGCCCGCCTCTACGGCGGCGACGAGGAGACCCGCATCCAGCAGGAGATCCTGCTCGGGGTGGGCGGCCACCGCGCCCTGGGAGTCGTCGGGATCAAGCCCTCGGTGCTCCATCTCAACGAAGGGCATTCCGCCTTCGCCCTGCTGGAGCGGGCGCGCGAGCTGGTCGAGCGGCAGGGGATCACCGCCGCCGAGGCGCTGCGCGAGGTGGCGGCGATGAGCTGCTTCACCACCCACACGCCGGTCGAGGCCGGGCACGACCGCTTCCGCGCCGATCTCGCCGCCTCCCACCTGGAAGCGCTCGCCCGCGGGCTCGGGATGCCGATCGCGGACGTGATGGCCCTGGGCTCCGAGCACCCGGACGATCCGGCGGCCCCCTTCTGCCCGACCGTGCTCGCCCTCCACCTCACCCGCCGCTCCAACGGCGTCTCGGCCCTCCATGGCCGCGTCTCGCGCCGGATGTGGAAGGGGCTCTATCCCGGCAGGACGGAGGAGGAGGTGCCGATCGGCCACATCACCAACGGCATCCACGCCCGCACCTGGATGTCGGCGGACATGCACTCCCTCCTGATCCAGCAATTGGGGCCCCGCTGGCTCGACCGCATCTTCCACGCCGACCTCTGGACGGGGATCGACGAGGTCGGCGACGCCGCGCTCTGGGAGGTCCATCAGGTTCTCAAGGCGCGCCTTCTCGCCTTCGCCCGCCGCCGCCTCGCCGACCGCCGGGAGCGGCTGGGGCTTGCCCGCCCGGAGCGCGAGCCGCTGGCTCCCGAGGCGCTCACCCTCGGCTTCGCCCGCCGCTTCGCCACCTACAAGCGCTCGGACCTCCTGTTCCGCGACCTCGACCGCCTCGACCGGCTGATCAACGATCCCGCCCGGCCGGTGCAGATCCTCTTCGCCGGCAAGGCCCATCCGCGCGACACCGCCGGCAAGGAGCTGGCGCAGCGGGTGGCCGCCCTGGAGCAGGACCCCCGCTTCGCCGGCCGCATCGTGCTGATCGAGAACTACACGATGCACGTCGCCCGGCAGCTCGTGCAGGGGGTGGACGTCTGGCTCAACACGCCGCGCCGGCCGCTGGAGGCCTGCGGTACCAGCGGCCAGAAGTGCATCCTCAACGGCGTGCTCAACTGCTCGATCCTGGACGGCTGGTGGGCCGAGGCCTACGACGGCGGCAACGGCTTCGCGATCGGCGACGGCGAGGTCCACGCCGACCCCGACGTGCAGGACGAGCGCGACGCCCTCTCCCTCTTCGAAGTCCTGGAGGGTGAGGTCGTGCCGCTCTATTACGAGAGAGACGACGAGAGGAAGCCCGAGCCGGGCGCCCCCAACGGCGTCCCCCACCGCTGGATGTCGCGAGTCAAGCGGGCGATCCGCACCCTGGCCTGGCGCTACAACGCGGACCGCATGGTGATCGACTACGTTAGGGAGTGCTACCTGCCGGCCGCCGGGGGCGACACCTGCCGGATGCCGCCGGCGTAGGTGAGCGTCCAAAGGAGTGAGAGGCGCCACTGTCGCTTGCCATCGTAGTTCTATCGATGGTAATCTTCTTGTTGATACCTGCGTGATGGGTGCCCGATAAAACCGGCCAGCCCAGAATGCCAGAGGAGTGGTAACCGTGAGAAGCCTTGCCGCAGTTGTTGTCTGCTTCATTCTCACTTCAGGTCTGATTTCGGCGAGCAGCAGTTCAGG
>DASWQX010001088.1:0-6477 GCA_036403495.1 Thermoanaerobaculia bacterium | reverse complement strand
GCTACGACGAGGACGCCGACTCCGTCGCCGACTTCATCCGCGCCTTCCTCACCGTGCACGACCGCTGGAACTCGCCCAAGTACGTCCTCGGCGAGAGCTACGGCGGCATCCGCGGCTCGATGCTCGTGCCACGGCTCCAGGGGCAGCTGAATATCGGCCTCAACGGCGTGATCCTCATCTCGCCCGCGATCAACATGGGCGCCCTGCCCTTCAACACCGGCGGCAGCGATCTCACCTACGTCACGCACCTGCCGACGCTCGCCGCGACGGCGTGGTATCACAAGAAGCTCCCGGATTCCTGGCCGAGCCTGCCGGCGCTGCTCACCGAGGTCGAGCAGTTCGCCTCCGGCGAGTACATGCAGGCCCTCTTCCGCGGCGACTCGCTCTCGCCGGCGGAGAAGGGGCAGATCGCCGACAAGCTGCACCGCTACACGGGCGTGTCCAAGACGTACATCCTCAACAGCGACCTGCGCCTCTACGCGCTCCGCTTCGCCAAGGAGCTGCTGCGCGACGAGGGGATGGCCACGGGCATCCTCGACAGCCGGTACGCGCAGAAGGAGCTCGACAACGCAGCGGCGTTCCCCAACAGCGACCCGTTCGGCGCCAAGACGGGGCCGATCTACATCTCGCTCTTCCACGAGTACCTGCGCGATGAGCTCGGCGCCGACATCCAGGAGCCCTACCTGCCCCAGAACGGCGACGCCAACCAGGGCTGGAAGCGGCGGAAGGACGCGACCGGCGCCTTCGCCGGCTTCGTCGACGTCACCGGCGACCTGGCGCAGGGCACCAAGGACAACGAGGCGTTGCGCGTGTTCACCGCCAACGGCTACTACGACCTGGCGACGGCCTACTTCGCCAACGCCTACATGCTGCACCACAGCGGCATCGACCCGGCGCGGGTGACGATCCGAACCTACCCGGCGGGCCACATGATGTACCTCAACCAGGGTTCGCTCGAGCAGCTATCGAAGGACATCGGGGAGTTCATCCAGGGCAAGTGAGGGGACGGGGGACCTTTTGATCCTGACCTGGCATCGCCTACTGCGTGCAGGCGGGGCGCGCGCCGCAGGCGATGCCGTGTGCCTTGAAGGAATCCCAGATCCGGCAGCCGTTCGGTGTGCCGTTCGCGAGGTTGCCGTCGTCGTCGTCCGCCGCCAGGAAGACGGTGTACCAGTTGGATGAGCCGCAGCCGTCCACCTTTGCGCGGGGGTTGCACTTTCCTCCCGCGGCCACCTGGTAGGCGCTCTTGCTGGGGGTGAGGCTCTTGTACCAGAGGGCCTCCATCCGGGCCCAGCCGGCGTCGTTCCCCCAGCGGGCGACGAGGGATTGGGCGAGGTCCCAGTTGGCGCTGCTGGCGATGACGCTCTCGCAGTGCCCCTCGTAGCCCATCGGGCCCTGGTAGGGCGAGATGAACACGTTGTAGGGGCAGCGGAGGCGGCCGCAGTCGAGGCCGGTGGGGGAGGCCACGGTGCCGGGGCGGGCAATGGTGTGGCCGCCGCCGCCGCCGAAGGCGGCGAGGTCGCGCACGCCCGTGCAGCCGGGATCGCAGTTGTGACAGGTGACGCCCGGCTGGAAGTTCCGGCCGATGCAGGCGTCCCGGGTCTCGAGAAACGCGAAGGTGTCTCCCACCGCCTCACCGGTCCCTTTGTCCGCCGCCGCGCCGCCGGTGTTCTGATCCAGGCCGTGACCCCATTCGTGGAGGAAGACCGCGGCGATCTCTCCGGTGTTGGAGCAGCCGTTGCCGGATTGATAGAAATTCACGGTCGTGCCGTTCCAGAAGGCGTTGCAGGTGCTCTTGAGGTTCATGTTGGCGGTCAGCAGGCGGCCGAGCCAGGCGTTTTCAGGCAGGTACGAGGCCGCCTTGCGGTTGATCTTCGTCAGGTGGAAATAGCCCGTGCGGGCGGCGTGCGTGTTGCCGGCGCCGCCCGTTCCCGGCGTCGCGCAGTCGGTGCCGCCGCTGGTGCCCAAGGCGACGTTCCCGGACTCGCGATCCGTTTTCGAGATCGGTCCGCACTGATCGACGATCTTGATGTAGCGGCCGCTCAGGTTGACCGTCGCGACGCCTCCCGAGTAGCTGTAATCGCCGATGCCGTTGGCCACCTTGGCCGAGCCGTTGGCGATGTCGACGTAGGGGAGAGGCTCGACCACTTCCGGATCGGAATTGGTCACGGGATAGATGCCGCCCGTCACGTGGGCGTTCAGATAATCGTTGCCGTCGACGAGCGAGAGGACACGGCCGGTCCGGGCGTCCACTTTCGCCTGCCAGGTCGCGGAATCGCCGGCGTGGCGGAATTCCACCTCCCAGGCCAGCCGGTGGTCGTAGCCGCGCCCCGGCGCCCCGGCGTATGCCTCGGCCGGCCGCTCGCCCGCCGTCAGCACCGGAACGAATTTCAGCGTGCCGGGATCGACGATCTCGCCGAGCTCCGCCACCGGGAAGCCGAGGGCCTCGACGGCTGCCGCCAGCGCCGCGGCGCGGTCGATCTTCGGCGTGGCGCTCGTCCGCACCTCGGTGATCCGCTCGGCGCCGAGCTGAACGACGTTGCCGTTGTTGATGCGGAAGAAGACCTTGGCGCCCTCGACCGGCACGCCGCGATGAAACTGCTGGAGCTCGACGAACCAGAGCTGTTTCTCTTCGCCCACGTTGACCGTGCTCTCGGCATCGAGCCGCAGCTCGAAACCCGACACGTTCAGCACCTCGGGGAAATCATCCAGGAAAGCGCGCACCCGCGCCTCGACGTCCTTCACATCCGGGCCGCCGGCGTGGGCGAGCTTGAGATCGGCCGTGGCGATCTTGTTCCCCCGGCCGGGCAGCAGCGGGATGCCGGCGCCTTCGATCAGGTTGGGGCGGCCGCTGCGGGTATCCCAGCGCACCTCCCAGGCGTCCGACTGGAACGCGAAGAAACGCTGCAGAGCGGGATGGGTCAGGGCTTTGCCGGAGCCGCGTGGCTGGATCTCCAGCGACGGCTGCACCTCGAGCTCCTCCGACCCGAAGCCGCCGGCCAGCAGAGCCGTGAGCCCCGCCTGCCGGTCGCTCTCCTCCAGAGGGACCAGACCGGCGGCCAGGGAGGGGATGAGCAGAGTCATCCCGAATAGAGCGAGACACGGGGGCACGGACGTGAACGGACCTCGCCTCACGGCCCTCCTTCCGAGGGATGGACGCAGCCTTGCCCTCAGAGCCGGAGGGCCGGCGTTCCCTAGTCATAGAGGAATCTCTATGGATTGATGGTAACTCGGAAGCAGATCGGAAGGCTAGTCCCTCGTCGAGGAAACCGGGAGCTGAGCTCTGATGGGACTCTGGATCGGCGAGGACCGCTCGCTCCCGGGGGCGCCATGGCCTCGTGTAGCGTATGGGAAACATCGTGCTACGATAGCTCGCGCCGCCCTGTCCCCGGCGCGAGGATCCCGTGTACGTCCAGACCGACGAACTCTCTCACCCGAAGCTGCACCAGCAACGAGACAAGCTGGGGGACTTCAGCACCGACCGCCGCGTCCTGGTGCTCTCCGGCCTGGCCGTGGGAATCGGCGTGGCGGCGGCGCTGGTCGCCTACGCGCTGGTCTGGCTGATCGCGGTCATCACGAACCTCGCCTACTACCAGCGCTTCTCCTCCCATTTCGTGTCGCCGGCCGGCAATCACCTGGGGGGTTGGGCGGTGCTGGTGCCGGTGATCGGCGGCCTGGTGATCGGCCTGATGGCGCGCTACGGCTCCGAGAAGATCCGCGGCCACGGAATCCCCGAGGCGCTGGAAGCCATCCTCATCGGCCGGAGCCGCATCGAGCCCAAGGTCGCCGTGCTCAAGCCGGTCTCCTCGGCGCTCTCCATCGGCACCGGCGGCCCGTTCGGCGCCGAGGGGCCCATCATCATGACCGGCGGCGCCGTGGGCTCGCTGATCGCCCAGCTCTTCCATCTCTCTTCGGCGGAGCGCAAGACGCTGCTGGTCGCCGGCGCCGCCGCCGGCATGGCGGCCATCTTTGTCACGCCGATGGCGGCGGTGCTGCTGGCCGTCGAGCTGCTGCTGTTCGAGTGGAAGCCGCGCAGCTTCATCCCGGTGGCGGTCGCCGCGATCGTCGCGGCGGTGGTGCGGGTGCCGTTGCTCGGCGCCGGACCGATCTTCCCGGTCCCCGGCCATGCCGTCCTGGGGGCCGAGACGCTTGGATTCGCCGTCGCCGTCGGACTGCTGGCCGGTGTGGCGTCGGGGTTGTTGACCGCTCTCGTCTATGCCTGCGAGGACCTCTTCGCCAAGCTGCCGGTGCACTGGATGTGGTGGCCGATCCTCGGCGGCCTGGCGGTAGGCGTCGGCGGCCTGCTCGACCCGCGCGTGCTGGGGGTAGGCTACGACAGCATTCAGGATCTGCTCACCGGACATCTCACGGGCGGTTCGGCTGCGTCGCTGCTCTTCCTTAAAGCCGCGGTCTGGGCCGTGGCCCTGGGGTCGGGCACTTCGGGGGGCGTGCTCGCGCCGCTCCTCATCATGGGCGGCGGTCTGGGAGCCTTGGAATCAGGGCTGATTCCGGTCGGCGATGCCGGGCTGTGGGCCATGGTCAGCATGTCGGCGATGATGGGCGGCACGATGCGGTCGCCGCTGACGGCGATCCTCTTCACCGTCGAGCTCACTCACGATTGGAACGTGCTGCCGGCCCTGCTGGTGGGAGCGGTCATGGCGCACGGCACGACCGTCCTGCTGCTGCGCCGCTCGATCCTCACCGAGAAGCTCGCCCGGCGCGGCCATCACCTGGTGCGTGAGTACAGCGTCGATCCTTTCGAGGTCCACCGCATCGGCGAGGTCATGGATCGCGACGTCGTGACCATCCCGGCGACGATGACGGTGGCCGAGCTGTCCGCCCGCATCGCCGCCGGCGACCCGGCGCTGACCGGCCGCCAGGGTATCCCCATCGTCGACGCGCGAGGCGAGCTGGCGGGGATCATCACTCGCAGCGATCTGATGCGGGCGATGGAGAGCGAGCAGGGGCGAGCCGCGGGCGTGCTGGAGGCCGGCACGCGGGACCTGATCGTCGCCTATCCCGACGAGCTCCTGCGCGACGCCGTGTCGCGCATGTTGGCGAACGACATCGGCCGGCTGCCGATCGTCGATCGGCAAGACCGTCGCCGCCTGCTGGGATATCTGGGCCGCGCCGGCATCATGCGGGCGCGGGTGCGGCTCTTCCAGGAAGAGAACCTGCGCGAGCGGGGGCGGCGCGAGAGCGCCGACGATCAGTAGCAGTGGGCGGGGCACCAGGTAATCGGGTCGGTGAAGTGCGTCTTGTAGTCCGTCGCGTCCGAGGAACCGAACACGGCACCGCTCCAGACGTCATAGGTGCCGGAGGGTGACGTGGTGCTGGAGGCGCTCGGGTAGGGGATCGAGTACTGGAGCGGCGCCCACCACTGGCCCACGTTCTGCAGTTTCTGCGCCTCGGTGGTGATGTCGCAGCGGTTGTCGCTGCAATCGTCGGAGCCGAGGACGCCGCCGCCGTTGCAGTCGCCTTGGGTGGCATACATGGCGTGCTTGCCTTCGGAGCACCAGACCCGCTGGCCGCTGGTGATTCCATAGTTCCCCTGGGAACGGAAGGAGGCGCCGCCATGGGCCGACATGTCTTCCTTGATCAAACGCCACTGATTGGGATCGTTCTGCGCCGTCGCCCAGTCGACTCCCCAGTCCGCGCCGTCGGTGTCCTTGCGCGCCACTAGCACGGAATACATCTCACTGTCGCCGCGGTGATCGAAAGTGGGGAACACGTCATCCCCGAGATCCCAGTTCCAGGCGATGCCGTAACGGATCTCAATGCACTGGAAGGGCTCGGTGCAATCGACGCCGTTGTTCGGATTGTAGGGATAGGCGGCGAACGGGAGCCTGCCGCTCGACGAGTCGGGATAACCCGGTACGCTGAGCCCATAGAGCTGGCGCCGGTCGCCGTAGGCGAGCCCTTCGAAAGTCCCGCAGTGCAGGTTCAAGGTCGGGAAGAAACGTTGTGCCAGAGCGAGCTCCAGGGAGTCCGGAATGCCGTCGCCGTCGCCGTCGGCCGGCCGGTAGACCGTCACCATCTGGTCGAGCGGATTCCCGTTGGGCCACGCATCGTAGCAGGTGCCGTTGTAAAGGTAGGAGTGAGCGCTGACCGTGCGCTGTACCGTGCCGCACTGACCATGACCGTCCCACGTCCGGCACTGGTAGGCATTGCCGTCATAGGGCAGATAGTAGGACTCGGTGCCGGTGCATCCCGGGCCGGAGAAGTGGCTGATGTAGGCGCCCTGCGACAGGTTGCAACTGGCTTCCGTGCAAGGGTCTGTCGTGGTGCGGTAGACGGTGACGAAATTGTCGAGCGGGTTGCCGGCGGGCCAGGCGTCGGCATGGCAACCCTGGCTGTCACGATACGACCGGTTGCTGACCTTGTGCGCGGTCGTGCCGCACTGGCCGCCGCCGTCCCAGGGCCGGCACTGATAGGCGGAGTTGTCGTACGGCAGGTAGTACGACTCGGTGCCGGTGC
>DASWQX010001087.1:0-3837 GCA_036403495.1 Thermoanaerobaculia bacterium | reverse complement strand
CGGGCATAAATGCCCGGGCTACGTTGGAAACGAAAAGCCGGCTGAAGCCGGCTCCGAAGTCAGAGCCGCTCCTCCAGGAGCCGGGTTCACCCGGCTTTTCGGTTGAAGCGTAGCCCGGGCATTCATGCCCGGGCGGGGGCGAGCAATCTGACAAAGTAGAGCTAGAGACTCGGGAAGCCAGGAAAGTCGCCATCCTGATCAGGATAGAGACTCGGGAAGCCAGGAAGTCGCCATCCTGGTCAAGGATAGTGATTTGGGTGACCAGGAAAGTCGCCATCCTGGTCAGGATAGCGACTTGGGTGACCAGTAAAACCGCCATCCTGGTCAGGATAGCGACTTGGGTGACCAGTAAAACCCCATCCTGGTCAGGATAGCGACTTGGGTGACCAGTAAAGCCGCCATCCTGGCCAGGATGGCGGTTCTCCCGACGAGGTGGTCTCCGCTTTACGGCCCCGCCGGCGCCGCCACCAACGCCGTCGCCTTATCGATCTCCCTGGCGAAGGCGGTGATCGCGCCGGCCACCACGCTCATCTGCTCCCCGGCTTCCTGCCACTGCCGCTGCTCGATCGCCTCGCGGACGGCGGGGAGGGTCTTGACGCCGTAGCCGGTGTAGAAGCCGGGAGCGTAGATCTGGTGGACGTACCAGCCGCGGCGGGGGAGGCCGGCGGAGTTGGTCAGGGCGCGCTCGGTCTTCATCAGGACGTCGTCGAGGCGCTGCTGGACCTCGGGGGGCGGCTCCTTGCCGCCGGCGGTGGCGGCGGCCATCACCTTGGCATAGGCGGCGGCGCTGGACTTGAGGGCGGCCACGGCGTTCTGCAGCGGCGAGAAGTCGAGATAGGGCACGGGACCGAGCCGCGGCGGGGCCGTCCACCACTTCTGGTTGGGATCGTCGACCGCCTGATAGACCTTGTCGTCGAGCCGGCTGTTGCGCTCCTCGGTCTCCTTGCGCAGGGTGCCGGTCAGCTTCTCGACCTCGTCGGCATAGCGGCTGACCGAGGCGGTGAAGCGCTCGAAGTCGAAGGGGAGGATGTCGGCGTCGGCGAGGCGGAGCACGATCCGGCCGCCGGTCTTGGCCAGCGCCACGCCGTACTGGAAGGTGGGGTCCACGAAGCGGGTGAAGTGGTCGAAGGAGTCGTAGATCGAATGGTACTGCCCGTACTCCTCCTCGCCGCCATAGCCGATGTTGAGGGCGGCGATCCCCAGATGCTGGAGGAAGGGGGTGAAGTCCGAGCCGGAGCCCAGCGGCTCCAGCCGGAGCGCCTTGGCCCCCCGTTCCGGGCTGTCGGCGGGAGCGAAGAGGGCGGTGGCGGCGAGTGAGCGGTCGAGAACGCTGATCCCCTTCTCGGGATCGGTCACGTCGCGCGCGACCTGGTTGACCAGGGTCTCCAACTGGTGCGAGCCGCCGGCGCCGAAGTAGCCGCGGGCGTTGCTGTCCGAGTTGATGTAGACGGCGGCGTGCTGGCGCAGCTCGTCGGCGTGGGTCTCGGCCCATTCGGTCGAGCCGAGCAGCCCCGGCTCCTCGCCGTCCCAGGCGGCGTAGATGACGGTGCGTTTCGGCTTCCAGCCGGTCTTGACCAGCTCGCCCAGGGAGCGGGCCTCGGCGAGCTCGGCCACCAGGCCGCTGATCGGGTCGGAGGCGCCGTTGACCCAGGCGTCGTGATGGTTGCCGCGGATCACCCACTCGTCGGGGCGCTCGGCGCCCGGGATGCGGGCGATCACGTCGTAGATCGGCGCCTGGTTCCAGTTGAACTCCAGCTTGAGGTGGACCCGCGCCGGGCCGGGTCCGAGGTGGTAGGGGGCCGGCAGGCTGCCGCGCCAGTCCTCGGGGGCCATCGGGCCGGCCATCGCCTTGAGCAGCGGCAGGGCGTCGCCATAGGAGATCGGCAGCACCGGAATTTTGGTCAGCGTGGTGGCGTCCTTGAGGTCGAGGCGCTTGGCGCTCTCGGTGGCGCCGACGCCGGGGGTCAGCGGGTCGCCCGCGTAGGTCGGCATGTCGGCCACCGAGCCGCGCTGGACGCTGCGGTCGGAGCGCCATCCCCCCTTGGGGTAGGCGTCGCCCTGGGAGTAGCCGTCGCCGGAAGGATCGGAGAAGATGATGCAGCCCACGGCGCCGTGCTCGGCGGCCACCTTCGGCTTGATGCCGCGCCAGGAGCCGCCGTAGCGGGCGAGGACGACCTTCCCCTTGACGTCGATGCCGCGGCGGTCGAGCTCCTCGTAGTCCTTGGGCACACCATAGTTGACGTAGACGAGGTCGCCGGTGACGTCGCCGTCGATCGAATAGGCGTTATAGGTGGGGAGCTGCTCGGCGGTCTGCCCGGAGGTCGAGTCCTCGGGGATCGGCGGCTCGGAGAGGGAGGCCTTGAACCGGCTCGGCGCCACCATCTCGAGCAGGCGGGTCTTCGGGGTGGGGAAGAGCACCTTGAACTGCTCGATCTGGGTCTGGAACCCCCACGAGCGGAAGAGGCCGGCCATGAATTCCGCGTTGTCCTTGTCGTAGGGGGAGCCGACGTGGTGCGGCCGCGCGGCCAGGCGCTTCATCCAGCCGCGGAGGTCGGCGGCGTCGAGATGGGAATCGAAGCGCGTTTCGAGCGCGTGCTCCGCGGTGGCGTGATCATTGCTGAAGCCGAGCATGGGTCCCGAAGGGGATAGAGTCGTGTCGGCGGTCGTCCCGGCCGCGAGGCCGAGGACGAGGACCGGGATCAGGAGCAGGATTCTTCTCGTCGCCATGGATTCCCCTCCGGCGCCGGGGATGCCCGGTGCCCTTGTGCGTGAGTGAGCTGCGCGGCATTCTAGCCCGCGGATGTCGAGAGAGATACGAGACCGTTGAACGAAGGTTCCCGCGTCAGCCAGGGTTCGGAAAGTCCGCCGGTGGACGGCCGCTTCGCGCGGCGGCTGGCGGGGCTCTCGCCCGAGATCCTCCTCTGGGCGATGGGGCTGTTCTGCAGCTTCATCGGCGCTTTCCTGCTCATCGCGCCGCACCGGTTTCAGAGCGATCCCTACACGGCGCTGCTGCCGCACGCGCTGGGCTGGGGCTCCCTCGCGGTCGCTTCCGGGCTGGGGATGATCGCCGTCGCGGTGCTGCGCCCCCGGCGCTGGTTGAGCTGCGGCGTCCACTTCCTGGTGGGATCGACGCTGGTCGCTCTCGCGGTGAGCTTCGTCCGGGTGAGCGCCATCTCGGGAGCGGTGATCTACGCCGTGCTCGGCCTGGGCACCTTCCTCGCCTGCCTGCTGCCCCGGGACCGGCCGCGGTCCGCCGCCGCGGGGGGCGACCTCTTCGCGCTCCTGATGGGGGTGGCGGCGGCCTTGGCGGGCGTGCTGATCCTCGGGATTCCGGGACTCTTCCAGAAGCCCTACTACGGGCCCTTCGGGGACTACCTCAAGGTGTTCGGCGCGGCGTTCCTGGTCACAGGTCCGCTCCTCGCCGCGGCCCAGCTCACGGGCCCCTCGCGGCGGACCCGGGTGGTGCAGATCCTCGGCGGCCTGACCTACGCCCTGTTCGGGGTCCTGGTCTCAGTGCCGGGGCGGCTGTGGACCGGCGTCTTCCTCTATCTGGCCGGCGGTGCGATCATCGCGTGCCTCCCCTGGGTGCGCCGGTGGCTGGCGGCTCTCGACACCTCGGCGCTGCGGGCGCACCTCTCCCTGGTCCTGGCGATCGCCACCACGCTCGCCCTGATCCTGGCGACGGCGGTGGCGACGGCCCAGGAGGAGCTGCTCGCCCGCGGGCAGGTGCGGTTGATCCAGGAGATCGAGGCGCGGTCGGTGGCGCAGAACGTCTCGGACTACATCGAGATGAACGGCGCCCGGACTGGCACGCTGGCCGCCTTCGCCGGGCGGGAG
>DASWQX010001086.1:0-3156 GCA_036403495.1 Thermoanaerobaculia bacterium | reverse complement strand
AGGTCGAGGCCGCCCTGCGCGCGCATCCGGGAGTGAGCGAGGCCGTCGTGGCGGCCCGCGGTCAGCGCTTGGTGGCCTACATCGTGGCGAGCCCGGCAGGGGAGGACCTGGACGGCTCGCGGCTCCGCTCCTTCCTGCGCGAGCGCCTTCCGGAGCCCCTGGTCCCCACTTCCTGGATTTTCCTGCCGGCCCTGCCGCTGACCTCCAACGGCAAGGTCGACCGCCGCGCCCTGCCGCGCCCCGACGAGTCCCCTTCCTCGCGACCCTCGGTGGCGCCGAGGACCCCCACCGAGGGTGTCATCGCGTCTTTGTGGGCGGACATCCTGGGGCTCGACCGGGTAGCGATCCACGAGAGCTTCTTTGAGCTCGGCGGCCACTCCCTTTTGGCCATCCAGGTCATCTCCCGAGTGATGGACTCTTTCGGCGTCGCGCTGTCGCTTCGCCAATTCTTCGATCTGCCCACGATCGCCGGCCTGTCGGAGGTCGTCGACACGGCGCAGGATCTCGGGCAGGCCCGCGCGGTTCCCCACGTCGAGCCGGTCGACCGCGGCCGCCCGCTGCCGCTCTCCTTCGGGCAGCAGCGGCTCTGGTTCCTCGATCAGCTCGCGCCGGGGTCGGCGGTCTACAACCTGCCGGTGCCCCTCCGGATCGAAGGAGCCCTGCACACAGCGAACCTCGCACGGGCGCTGGGAGAGATCGCGGCGCGGCACGAGTCGCTGCGGACCACCTTCCCGGCCGTCGACGGCGAGCCGGTCCAGGCCATCGCTCCGGCGGCGACGGGGACACCACTGCCGCTCCCGGTCGTCGATCTCAGCGGCCTGCCGCGGACGCTCCGGGAGGCCGAGAGCGCGCGCCGGATCGAGGCCGAGGCGCGGCGTCCCTTCGACCTGGTGGCCGGCCCACTGTTCCGCGCCCTCCTGGTGCGGAGTGGGGCCGAGGAGCACGTCCTGGTGCTCGTCCTGCACCACATCGTCGCGGACGGCTGGTCGCACGGCATCCTGCTCCACGAGCTGCGCGAGCTCTACGGCGCGCTGGTGTCCGGCCGGCCGGCGGCGCTGCACCCCTTGCCGGTCCAGTACGCCGATTTCGCCGCCTGGCAACGGCGCTGGTTCACCGGAGCCAGGCTGGTCGCCCCGCTCGAATACTGGCGCGACCGGTTGCAGGGGGCTCCGGCGACCCTGGAGATCCCCGCGGACCGCCCGCGCCCCAACGCACCCTCCTTCCGCGGCGGACTCCTGTCGCGCCAGCTCTCCCCGGCGCTCTCGGAAGCCCTGCGCCAACTCTGCCGGTCGGCGGGGGCCACCCCCCACATGCTGATGCTGGCGGCGCTCGACGCGCTCCTCTTCCGCTACACCGGGCAGGGAGACCTCGTAGTCGGCTCCGCGGTCGCCGGCCGCAACCGCGCCGAGATCGAGGGGTTGATCGGTTTCTTCGTCAATACCCTGGTGCTGCGCGTCGATCTCGCGGACGATCCACCGTTCCTCGTCGCCCTGCAACGGGTGGAGCAGTCGGCGCTCGCCGCCTACGAGCATCAGGATCTGCCGTTTGAGCTGCTGGTTCAGGCCCTCCACCCCGACCGCGATCCGGCGCGGAACCCTTTCTTCCAGGTGACGCTGAACTCCCACCGGGCCGATGTCGAGGAGGATCTCGGCTCGGCGCTCCGGCTGTCGCGCCTCGACGTCGACCTGGGGACCTCCAAGTTCGATCTGATCCTCACCGTCCTCGATTCGGAGCGGACGCTGGGGTTGGCGGTCGAGTACGCGGCCGACCTCTACGACCCGGCCGCGGCGCTCCGGCTTCTCGGCCACCTGGAGACCCTGCTCGCCGGCGCCGCCGCCCGTCCGGAGGAGCCGCTGTCGGCCCTGCCGCTGCTGACTCCGGCCGAGCTCCACCAGGTCGCCACCGAGTGGAACGACAGCCGGACCGCCTATCCCCGCGAGGCCTGCCTTCACGACCTGGTCGCCGAATGGGTGATCCGGACCCCTGAGGCGGTGGCGGTAGTCTTCGAGAAGAGCCGGCTGACCTACCGCGAGCTGGATTCCCGGGCCGGCCTGCTGGCCGCCCACCTGCGCAGCCTGGGGGTGGGCCCGGAGGTGTTCGTGGCGGTCGCCATGGAGCGCTCGCTCGACTTCATCGTCGCCCTCTACGCCATCCTCAAGGCGGGGGGAGCGTTCATGCCGGTCGACCCAGGATATCCGCAGGAGCGGATCGCCTGGTTGCTGGCGGACAGCGGCGCTCCGGTGCTGGTCTCGGAGACCCGATTTCTGGAGCGGCTGCCGGCTTCACGGGCGCGGACGGTGCTCCTCGAAGCCGGCTGGGAATCAGCGCTCGCCGCCGCTGCGGAGACGGGCGACGGGAAGAGCCTGAAGCCGTCCGCGGAGAACATCGCCTACATGATGTACACCTCGGGCACCACGGGTCGGCCCAAGGGTGTGATGGTCCCGCATCGCGGCGTCGTCCGGCTGGTGCGGAACACTCCCTACGCCCGTTTCGCCGGCGAGGTGTTCCTGCAGATCTCGGCGACGTCGTTCGACACCTCGGCCTTCGAGATCTGGGGAGCGCTGGCGAATGGGGCCCGGCTGGTGGTCTTCCCCGGCAGCCGACCGTCCCTCGAGGAGATCGGCGCTGTCCTGTCTCACTATGAGGTCACCACCCTCTGGCTCACCTCGGGGCTCTTTCAGCAGATGGTCGAGCAGAACCTGGAGGGGTTGCGGCCAGTCCGCCAACTGCTGAGCGGCGGCGACGTAGTCTCCGCGCCCCATGCGCGTGCCGTCCTCGAGCGGTTTCCCGGTACCACCGTGATCGACGGCTACGGCCCGACGGAGAACTCGACCTTCACCACCTGCCACGCGATGACCGATCCGGCAGGGGTCGGCAACGCCATCCCCGTCGGCCGGCCGGTAGCAAATACTTCAGTCCACCTGCTCGACCGCGCCCTCCGGCCGGTCCCGGCCGGCGTGCCCGGCGAGCTGCTCACCGGCGGCGACGGCTTGGCGCGCGGCTACCATGGACGGCCGGATCTCACGGCGGAGAAGTTCGTGCCCGATCCGACCGGCGGCGATCCCGGAGGACGCCTTTACCGGACCGGCGACCTCGCCCGCTTCCTGCCGGACGGCCGTGTCGACTTCCTGGGCCGCATCGACCATCAGGTCAAGA
>DASWQX010001085.1:0-8828 GCA_036403495.1 Thermoanaerobaculia bacterium | reverse complement strand
GGCCTCCCAAGAAGGACGAGGGGTATTCCCGCGAGGGAGAGGGGTCTCCCAAGAAGTACGAGGGGTATTCCCGCAAGGGAGAGGGGTCTCCCAAGAAGTACGAGGGGTATTCCCGCAAGGGAGAGGGGTCTCCCAAGGAGTACGAGGGGTTTCCCCGCGAGTACGAGGGGTCTCCCGCGAGGGATAGGGATCTCCCCTCTTGGCGGCGTCCTCCGGGGGCGCCGACTTTTTCGCTTACCATGCAGGGCGATGAGCTCGAAGCTGGGGGAGAACGTCGTCCATTTCACCCGCCTCCTGCGGGGCGCCGGACTGTCCCTGGGGCCGGCGAGCGCTCTCGACGCCCTCGCCGCGGCGTCCGCCGTCGACGTGCTTCGGCGCGACGAGCTCTACTGGGCGCTGCACGCGGTCCTGGTCCGGCGTCCCGAGGATTTCGATCTCTACGATCAGGCCTTCCGCCTGTTCTGGCGCGATCCCTTCGGCATGACGGGCGCGCTGGCGCAACTGCTGCCGCACGTGCGGGTGCCGCGGGCGCAGACCGTCTCGCGGCGGGTGGCCGAGGCTTGGCGTCCGCCGTCCGCCGCCGGCAAACCGCTGCCGGAGCGCGCCGAGCTCGACGCCACGTTCACGTTCTCCGCCGACGAGCTGCTGCGCACGCGCGACTTCGAGCAGATGAGCGCCGACGAGCTGGCGCGCGCCAAGCGGATCGTCGCCCGCATGGTGGTGGCGCTCCGCCCGGTGCGCACGCGGCGGTTCGTGGCCGACCCGCACGGCCCCAAGATCGATTTCGCCCGCACCGTGCGCGACAGCCGCAAGACCTTCGGCGACCTCGCGCCGCTCCGCTTCCGCTCGCGCCGGCTCCAGCCGCCGCCGCTCGTGGTGCTGTGCGACATCTCGGGCTCGATGGGGCGCTACTCGGAGATGCTGCTGCACTTCCTGCACGCCCTGCTCGCCGCCCGCTCCCGCGTCCACGCCTTCCTGTTCGCCACCCGCCTCACCAACGTCACCCGCACCCTGCGCCGCCGGGACGTCGACGAGGCGCTGGCGCGCTGCGGCCGGGAGGTCCAGGACTGGGCGGGAGGGACGCGCCTGCGGGCCTGCCTGCGCGACTTTAACCGCTCCTGGTCGCGGCGGGTGCTGGGCCAGGGAGCGGTGGTCCTGCTGGTCACCGACGGCCTTGACCGCGACGACGAGCCGGGCCTCGCCGCCGAGGCCGACCGCCTCCACCGCTCCTGCCGCCGGCTGATCTGGCTCAACCCGCTGCTGCGCTGGGAAGGCTTTCAACCCCGGGCCCAAGGGGTGCGCGCGCTGCTGCCCAACGTCGACGCGCACCGGCCCGTTCACAACCTGGAGAGCCTGGAGGCGCTGGGGCGGGCGCTGCGGGACTAGTCCGCCGGTGTTTCCGCCAGCAGCGAGAACCTCTCGCGCCGGGGCGCGAGAGGAACGTAGCGGTGGATCCGGGCGAAGAGGCCCAGCAGGGCGAAGCGCCAGCGCAGCGCGAAGGCGGGGCGCGGGAAGACATAACCGGAGAGGATCGACATCGCGGCGCGATGAACCTCGAGCGGTCCATGGCCGGTCAGGAAGAGCTCACGGAACGAGTGGTCGTAGTAGAGCTCGACCAGCCGGAAGAACGCCGCCGAGCTGTGTCGGACGAAGCGGATGTAGCGCCGCCGGAGGAGCGCGGGGTCCTGGCCCTCCCGCACGGCCGCGACGATGGCCCGCCCTACCTCGGCGCCGCTCGACATCCCCATGCAGACGCCGCTGGAGAAGATCGGATCAATGAAGGTCGCGGCGTCGCCGACCAGGAAGTAGCCGGGGCCGGCGAACGGAGCGCAGCGATAGCTGAAATCGGCCAGCACGTGGGTCTCCGCCGGAAAGGCCGCACCGGCGGTACGCTCGCGCAACACCGGGCAGCGGGAGATCCCCCAGGCGAGCATCTGGTCCGCGGGGAGCCCGACGCCACGCGCCACGTGCTCGTGCATCACCATGCCGATGCTGGTCCGCGTCTCGTCGAGCGGGATCATCCAGAACCACCCCTCCTCGCAGACCACGATGACGATGTACCCACCCTCGTCGCCCGGCCGGCGCCAGACGCTGTCGAAGTGGCCGAAGTAGGCGATCTTCTTCAGGTGGGGGAGGACGCGGCGGGTGCCCAGGTGCTTGCCGAGCAGTGTCGACTGGCCGCTGGCGTCGACCAGGAAGCGGGCGGCGAGGTTCCCTTCGTCCGTTGCCACCTCGACCCGTCCATCCTCCAGATGGAGGATCTTGCGGACGGCGACTCCCTCGCGGACCTCGGCGCCGGCTTCGGCGGCAGCCGCGAGCAGCTTGGCGTCGAACGGTGCGCGCTCGAGGTTGTAGGACATCGTCTCGCTGCCCAAGAGGCTCATGGTGAACGGGAAGAGCGAGGGCTCGCCGCCGCTCCCGATGATGAACTCGGCGCCATATTTGGGCACCTTGGGGATCCCTTCGAGCACGTCCAGGAGACCGAGCTCGCGGAAGAGCGCGAAGTTGCGCGGCAGCAGCGATTCGCCGATATGGAAGCGCGGGACCGGCGTGCGCTCCAGCAGCCGCACCCGCAGGCCGGCGCGGGCCATCACCAGCGCGGCGGTCGAACCGGCAGGGCCGCCGCCGATGACGATGGCGTCGTAGGAGGGAGTGTCTGGGCTCATGGCGGGGATTGTATCGTGCGTCGGATCGCGCCGCGACCCAATCAGCATCCTCAGAGCCTGAGGACGGGTTGAATTCATCCTGGTTTCTACCTATGCTCCGAACATGGCATTGAGCATCAAGAGCCCAGAGGTGGAGAAGCTGGTGGCTGCGCTCGCCGCGATGACGGGCGAGAGCAAGACGGAAGCTATTCGGCGCTCTCTCCTCGAACGCCGCGAACGGCTCAGCCTTCAGCAGGCGCACCGCGAGCGTGGCAGCGACTTCCTGCGTTATCTCGCGGAAGAGGTGTGGCCCAAAGCTCCCACGGATCAACTGGGTCGCCGACTCAGTCGCGAGGAAGAGGACGAAATCCTTGGCTACGGACCGGAGGGAGTGTGATCCTCGACAGCTCCGTTGTCGTTGCCATCGCCCTGCGGGAACCCGGCCACGAGGCCTTGGTGAACAAGCTCAAGTTCGCGGACACTCTCGGCATCGGTACCCCGACCCTCACGGAGGCTGGGATGGTGCTGTCGGCTCGCCTTGGTGTTGAGCCGCAGGCCTTGCTGGACCGCTTTCTCCGTGACTTCGGGGTCGTGCCGGTAGCTTTCGGAGAGCTTCACTGGAGGGAAGCGCTCGAGGCTTTCCGCCGCTTTGGCAAGGGGCGGCATCCAGCCGCGCTCAATTTCGGAGACTGTCTGAGCTACGCGACCGCTAAAATCGCCGGCCATCCTCTCCTCTTTGTCGGCGGCGATTTTCCCCAGACGGATATCGAATCGGCCTGACAGAGACGCGAAGGCGCACTATCGGGGTCTCAAGGCGCCGTGGAACGATTGGGAGCACGTCGTTTCGCGGGGGCGAGATTGGGCTCAGGTCCTGGCAAGCCTTCTGCTCGGCGAAAGGAAGGGCAGCGCATGAGCCGTTTCGATCTCTCCCGCTCGCGGGCGCTCTGGAACCGCACCGGCCTCGCGCTGGACAGCGACGAGGTCCTGGCTCAGCTTCTCGACCGTGGGGAGCTCGACGCCTGGCGGGAGCTCTACAGGCTGGCCTCCGGGCCGGGCGAGGAGGCCGCCACGCTGCGGCGGCGTATCCTTCGCCTCTGCCAGACCGTCCCCTTGTCTTTCCCCACCTTTTCATCGCCGCCATGGGAGCTCTCGAAGGGCCGATCGGACCGTACCCCAGCGTGCCGCCACCCGCGGACGATCTCGCCTGACGCGCCAGCCAGCTTGAACCCATCTCCCTCTGGGCGTATCTTTGACGCTCGTCCTGGGAGGGGGCATGAACCACTGGAAGGAGACCGCGGAGATCCTGGCACGGCTCGCCGAGCTGAAGGCGGCCAGGCGGAGGGCCGCGCTCGCCACGGTGGTGCATATCGTCGGCTCCGCCTATCGCCGCCCCGGTGCCAAGTTCCTCATCGAAGAGACGGGTGACACTCTGGGCAGCGTCAGCGGCGGCTGCCTGGAGGCCGACGTGCGCGAGATCGCCCAGGGGGTTCTTGCGACCGGCACGCCGAGCCTGCGCCACTACAGCACCGGCGCCGACGAGGACATGGTCTGGGGGCTCGGGCTGGGCTGCAACGGCTCGGTGGACGTCTTTGTGGAGGCGGCGACTGAAGGGCCGCTGGCGGATCGCGCCGGAGAGCTGCGGGAGCTGCTGGCGGGGGATTCTCCCGTCGCGATGCTCACGGTGGTGGATGGCGGAGAGAACGCCGGCGCGACTCTGGTGCTGGGGCCGGACGGAACCGTCCGCGGCTCCCTGGGCTCCGCCGATCTGGACCGTCTCGGAGCGGAGCGCGCGGTGGACCTCGTGCCGACGGGGCGCTCGAGCCTGCAGACCCTCGCCGGCCGCGGCGTTTTCGTCGAGGTGCTGCCGCCGCCGCCGCACCTCCTCGTCTGCGGCGCCGGCGACGACGCCCGGCCGCTGGTCGCCTACGCGGCGGACGCGGGCTTTCGCGTCACCGTCCTCGATCACCGCCCCGCGCTGCTCGCACCGGATTGGTTCCCGCAGGCTTCGCAGCTAGTGCTGGCCCGCCCCGAAGAGACCGGCATCGATCTGCCTCCGGCCGCGCGCTCGCTGGCGGTGGTGAAGACCCATTCGCTGGCGCAGGACCGCGAGTGGGCGCGGCGCCTGCTGGCTGCGGGCGTGCCCTACGTCGGCATGCTGGGACCGCACGCGCGGACGGAGAGCATCCTGCGCGAGATCGGAACCGATGGGGAGGGACGGGTCTTCGGCCCGGTCGGTCTCGACCTCGGCGCCGACGGGCCGCGGCAGGTGGCGTTCGCCATCGTCGCCGAGCTGCTCGCCTTCATCGCCGGCCGCCAGCCGCGCCATCTCAACGAACGGAAGGAGGCCATCCATGCCGGCTGACCGCGAGGGTCCCGTCGCCGGAATCCTGCTCGCCGCCGGCACCTCGAGCCGGATGGGGAGCAACAAGATGCTCTTCGAGCTGGAAGGGGAGAGCGTCCTGCGGCGGGCGGCGCGGCGGGCGCTGGCCGCTGGCCTTTCGCCGCTGGTGGTGGTGCTCGGCCACGAGGCGGACAAGGCGAAGCGGGAGCTCGACGGCCTGCCCTGCCAGTGGACGCTCAATCCGCTCTACGAGCAGGGGATCAACTCCTCGCTCAAGGCCGGCATCACGGCCGTGCGGGATCTCGACGCGAAGGCGGCGATGGTGATGCTGGCCGACATGCCGTACGTCACCACGGAGATGATCGCCGCCATGATCGCCCGTTTCCGCGCCTCCGTGGCGCCGCTGGCGATCTCGGACTACGCGGGGGTCAACGCTCCCCCGATGGTCTACGACCAGAGCCTTTTCGGCGAGCTGCTGGCGATGGAAGGGGAGGGGTGCGGCCGGCAGGTGGTGAAGCGCCACAAGGGGGAAGCCGAGGTGCTCCCTTGGCCCGTGGCCGCCCTCGCGGACCTCGACGTGCCGGAGGATTACGCGCGGGTCCAGGGAGAGCTGGGGTAACGCGCCATGCGAGCCGATCTCCTCCAGATGGCCGCGAACCTGGCGCAACGGGAGGAGCCGTTCGTGCTGGCGGTGGTGGTGCGCCGCCAGCCGGCCAGCTCATCGCAGGCCGGGGACATGGCACTGATCACGGCGGCGGGCGCCTTCCACGGTTTCCTCGGCGGCAGTTGCACGCAGCCGACGGTGGTCCGCGAGGCGAAGCGGGCGCTCGCCGAAGGGGAGCCGCGGCTGGTCGTCCTGGCGCCCGATCCGGAGCTGGAGCGGCGCCCCGGCATCACCGTGTTCCCCATGACCTGCAACAGCGGAGGGACCGTGGAGATCTATCTCGAGCCCGTCCTGCCGGCGCCACGGCTCGTGGTGTTCGGCGTCTCTCCCACCGCCCGGGCGCTGGCGAAACTGGGCAAGGCCATGGGCTACTCGGTCGTCGCCGTCGATCCCGCCGCCGAGCCGGAGCTCTTCCCGGAGGCCGATCAGGTGGTCACCGACCTCGGACGCGCGCCGCGCCTCTATGCGCGCGCCACGGGACCGCGCTTCGCCGTGGTGGCCACCCTCGGCGACCGCGACGAGGAGGCGATCCGCGACGCGCTGGCGATGGCGCCCGACTATCTCGGCGTGGTGGCGAGCCACAGGCGTTTCGCCCAGATCCGCGAGACCCTGGGGGAGGGAGGCGTGTCGGCCGCCGCGCTCGATTCGATCCACAGCCCGGCGGGCTTGCGGATCGGCGCCCAGCGGCCGGAGGAGATCGCGCTTTCGATCCTCGCCGAGATCGTCGAGCTGCGCCAGGCCGCCGCGGGTCAGGAGAAGGCGATACCTGCTGCCGAGGCGACCGCCGTCGATCCGATCTGCGGCATGACGGTGACGATCGCCGGCGCCCGCCACACCGCCGAGCACGCCGGGCAGACCTGGTACTTCTGCTGCGGCGGGTGCCGAGAGCGTTTCCTCGCCGCTCCGGAGTCCTACGTCCCCCAGGAGGGCGCCGCTTGAGGCCGGAGATCGCGGCGCTCCAGGAGGCGATGGCAGGGCAGGGATATATCGCCGATCCGGCGATCGCCACCGCTCTCTTCCTCTCCCGCGAGATGCGCCGGCCGCTGCTGATCGAAGGCGACGCCGGAGTGGGGAAGACCGAGATCGCCAAGGTGCTGGCGCGCCTCCTCGACACCGAGCTGATCCGCCTCCAGTGCTACGAGGGTCTGGACGTCTCGACCGCGCTCTACGAGTGGAACTACCAGCGCCAGATGCTGCGGTTGCGGATGGCCGAGGACGAAGGCAAGACCTCGGGCGAGATCGAGGACCTGATCTTCGGCCGCCAATATCTCCTCGAACGGCCGCTGCTGCGCGCGATCACACGGGTCGAGGGGCCGGCGGTGCTGCTGATCGACGAGATCGATCGCGCCGACGACGGTTTCGAAGCGTTTTTGCTGGAAGTGCTCTCCGATTTTCAGGTCACGATTCCGGAGCTGGGCACGATCCGCGCCGAGCACATCCCGTACGTGGTGCTGACCTCGAACCGCAGCCGCGAGATCGGCGACGCCCTCCGCCGGCGCTGCCTCTACCTCTATATCGAGCACCCGTCGCTGGAGAAGGAGGTGCGCATCCTGCGCTCCCGCGTGCCGGGCGCCAGCCTGCGCCTGGCCGAGGAGATCGGCCGCTTCATGGCCGCCCTGCGCCGTCGGCGGCTGAGCAAGATGCCCGGCGTGGCGGAGACGATCGACTGGGCGCAGGCGCTCTGCCACCTGCACAGCGAGCACCTCGACCGCCAGACCGTCGCCGAGACCCTCGGCTGCATCCTCAAGGATCAACACGACCAGCGGGAGTTGGGGGAAAGCGGGCTGGAGGCGATCCTGGCCGAAGTGGCGGAAGCCGTGGAGGCGCCGGGTTGAGCCTCGCCTCTCAGAGAGATCTCGTCCGCCATCTCGCATACTTCGCCGGGGCGCTCCGCCAGCGCGGCGTCGGCGTGACGCTGAGCGACGAAGCGGACGGCTTGACGGCGTTGACCCTGATCGATGTCGGCGACCGCGACGAGGTGCGCCGAGGCCTGCGGACGGCGCTCAAGATCCGCCAGCGCGACGCCGCGGCGTTCGATGAGCTCTTCGAGCTCCTCTGGCGAGCGCGCCACGAATCGTCGAACCCGCCGGTGCCCGCTCCCGGTCTGCCCCCTCAGGCTCGTCCCAGATCTGGCAAAATCCCCGACCGGCAGGCGGTCGAGAGCGAGAAGGAGACGGCGGCCGCCCTGGGCGAGGAGGTGGGGTACAGCCCGGAAGCGGTGCTGCGCCGCAAATCCTTCGAGGAGTACTCGACCGGCGACCTGGCGGCGATGGAGCGCCTCCTCGCCCGCTTGGTCCTGCGCCTCGCCACCCGTCCCAGCCGCCGGCGGGTGCCGGTGCGCGGGCGCGGCGAGGTCGACCTGCGCCGCAGCTTCCGGCGCGCGGTCGCCCATGGCGGCGAGTTCCTCTCCCTGGCCCGGCGGGCGCGGCCGATCGAAAGGCCCCGCCTCGTGGTGCTCTGCGACACCAGCGGCTCGATGGACCCCCACACCCGCTTCCTGCTCACCTTCGTGCTGGCGCTGCGCCGGGTGACCCGCTCGGAAAAGTCGACCGAGATCTTCGCCTTCAACACCACGCTGGTGCGGCTGACCCCCTGGATCCGTCCCGGCCGGATCGATCTCACGCTGGATCGCCTGGCCGCGCAGGTGCCGGACTGGTCGGGAGGCACGAAGATCGGTCAATCGATGGCCGACTTTGTGACGTACTATCTCGACGAGCTGGTCGATCGACAGACGACGGTGATCATCCTGAGCGACGGCCTCGACCGCGGCGACGTCGAGCCGCTGGCCGGTGCGATGCGGGCGATCCAGGGCCGTGCCCGGCGGGTTCTCTGGCTCAATCCGCTGGCCGGGGATGCGCGCTACGAGCCCACCGCCCGCGCCATGGCGGCAGCGCTCCCGTTCGTCGATCGATTGCTGCCGGCCCACAACCTGGAGTCGCTGGAGCGGCTCCTTCCTCTCCTGGCGGCGTGACGGAGACCAACCGAATATGGGAATGGAGATCACCAAGACCTTCGTCGTTCAGGCCCCCGCCGCCGCGGTGTGGGACTTCCTCACCGATCCCTACAAGGTGGCGAGCTGCCTGCCGGGAGCCGCGATCACCGAGAAGGTGGACGACAGCAATTACACCGGCACGATGACGATCAAGGTCGGGCCGGTCACCGCCAGCTACCGCGGCAA
>DASWQX010001084.1:0-13307 GCA_036403495.1 Thermoanaerobaculia bacterium | reverse complement strand
GTAAGTCTCGCTTCTATTATGTTAAGCCAAATGGACAACGCCAGCTCTTGGAAGAGCTTCCTTCTTCGGTGCCAGACACGCCTGAAAATCGCATGGACAGAAGGCCAATTGTCTGGTTTGAGAGGAGCGGCGCTCTTGCAGGTATAAATCTTCCATGCACTGTTCGCTACATACAGTTTTACGTAGGTTCTCGGGCCGACCTTCTTTCGCGAGATCCCCAAGCGGCTGAGAGCCGGTTCCTCCAGTTTGTAAAGACAGGGCGTGCATGCAAGAAGTGAAGTCCGATGCAGGAGCCTGTAGGGCGCACCAACTTGTCGCTACGCTCCATCGCTTGCTGGTGGTTGAGACGGCTTTTCACTTTATGACCGTGCTCTTGCCCAGAAGAAGCAGAAGGTTGAACATTATCTGAGCAAAGTGCGGAGCACCATCTTCGATGCCTGTAGATCTGATCGGTCGATACGGAGATGGAGACTGTAATGCGGCAAATTTAAAAATGAAATTGAGAGGTCAACAGGGTTTCACATCCTCCCAGATGAAAATGCTTGAGATCGTCGTATTCGACACAGACATGAGAGTTGTCAATGCCCTACGGCAGGGTATTGAGCTTCCCTTCTTTTCCGGCGAGGGATGAGAGCTGCGCGTGAACGTCACAATTATGGGGAAGCTTGTGGAGAATAAGAGGGAAGTGCCTCTGGACAGATAGATCAGTTCCGAAGACTTATTAGCGGATATGATAAGCAGCAGGAAGACCAGAAAAAGCAGGAGGAAAAGAAGCGCAAGAGAGCGGAGCGAGCCAGGGAAGGTGCTGCCCCATTGTCAGATCCCGGGTGCTTCTACCATGGCACATGCCCAAGCTAGATCTAGGTTTAATGAATGGATTTATGAAAAAGAACAGAAAATTGATAAAAGATCGAACCATGAAGTCGCAGGGATTCTCCTGCTTTGCAGCGTCTTCAGTTAAGGAGGATGGGCTTGTAGTAGAGTTCTTGTATCCCTCTGGGGATCGTTATAGAGTATCGATAGATTATTTGCTTCAGTGGTGCATTGCTTCTCCCCATCAAGGAACAGTGAATGCTGTCGCCGATGAAAGGGCGATTCGCTCACGAAAGATCTCCGAAGGACACATGGTGCGAGTATTTATGTCAGACGGCAGGGCGTTTGACGTTGCCTGGGATGTGGTTCTCATGGCGTGTGAACCTCGATATGAACACTATGGCGGATTGACTCAGGAGTCTAAAGTCTTGGTAAGTCGGGGTCCGGCGGCCCGCAGGGCTCTTTGAATCGGTTCGGCAGACGGTCGGGGAAGGGCTTTGCCTTTCGGCGCGGAGTCGGAGCGGATGGCCCCACGCCGGCGCTCTCCCCGCCTTCGCGTCCGGCGGTTGCGCCCTTGCGAGGGCCCGACCGCCCTTGGCGTGGGGCCTTTGCCCCCTCGCGAGCGGCTTACGAGATCTCGCGAGGGGCGAATGGCCCCAGGCGAAGGGCCAAGCGTCCCAGGCGGAGGGGCATAGGCCCTTGGCGAGGGGCCGGCCGCCCTTGGCGAAGGGGCATCGGCCCCACGCGTGGGCGCTACGAGCCCAGCCGGAGGCGCAACGGACCGCGCGGCGTGGATCCGGCAGCGGGATTGCCCCGTAAGTCACTCATTTCCATACCATGATGGCGTTCCGCGGGGGGAAATAATAATCCGGCCCCCGGAAAGGCCGCTGGCGCGGCGACCGGTCCAGGGGAGAACCCGGACCGGCCCGGGGACCGGTACCGCCGCGCGCGACCGCGCGGCGCTGCAGGGTCTAGCGAGGCGGCACCCACAACTCCGGGGTCCGCTCCGCGGGCGGGCTGACCGCCGCCAAAGCGGACGGCCATGCACGGATGGTACTCCTCTCACAGAAGAAGTGCAAACGAATTGGGCACTGAGCCTATGGGAAAGTGTGCAATCCGTGGGCTGGACGCCATGAGGCCCAGCTTTTTGCTACCCTCAACCCTGCCATGAGCGCCGCCCACGCCCACGCCGGCCACTCCCACGGACATAACCATGCCCACTCCCACGGGAGCGGGAGCAGCCGTACCAGGCTGCTCTGGACGCTGGGGCTGATCGTCCTCTACATGGTGGCCGAGGCGGTGGGCGGCTGGCTCACCCATTCGCTGGCCCTGCTGGCGGACGCCGGCCACATGCTGTCGGACGCGGCGGCGCTCGGCCTCTCGGTGTTCGCGATGTCAATGGCGCGGCGCCCGCGGACCGCCAAGCGGACCTACGGCTATCACCGGCTGGAGATCCTGGCCGCTCTCGCCAACGGCGCGACCCTGGTGGCGATCTCGGTGCTGGTGATCCTCGAGGCGATCCAGCGCTTCGGCCGCCCCGAGCCGGTGGACGCCCGCGGGATGATCGGCATCGCCGCCGGCGGGCTGGTGGTCAACCTGCTGTCGCTCTGGATCCTGCACGAGGGGAAGGACGCCAACCTCAACATGCGCGGCGCCTGGCTGCACGTGGCGACCGACGCCCTCGGCACCGTGCAGGCGATCGTCGCCGGCGCCCTGATCTGGGGCTTCGGCTGGCAGTGGGCGGACCCGGTGGCCTCGGTCCTGATCTCCCTGCTCGTCGTCTATTCGGCCTGGTCGCTCCTCAAGGAGGCGACCGGCGTGCTGATGGAGGGCGCGCCGGCGCACATCGACGTCGAGGAGGTCCACGGCGCCCTGGCCCAGCTCCCCGGGGTGCTCGAGGTCCACGACCTCCACGTTTGGACGATCACCAGCGGCATGGAGTCGATCTCCGCCCATGTCGTGGTGGAGGACCGCCGGTTCGACTGCGAGGTCCTCGGCGAGATCCGCTCCACCCTCCACGAACGGTTCGGCATCCATCACATCACCGTGCAGATGGAGACCGCGGCCTTTGTGGAGCACCCGGCTCCATGCTAAGATCTCTATAAGGAAATTCGATCTTCGGTCGGACTGTTCTGCCTGGGGTTGCCGCCCTGGAGGCGGTGGGAGATTTATGCGCACAGCAAGAGCTTGTATCGTCTTTCTCGTCGCCATCCTCGCCGGTTCCGGCCTTCAGGCGGCGCCGGGCTCCAGCCATACGAACAACCGGTTGATCCGGGTCCCCAAGGACGCCCGCACGCTGGACGCCGCGATCGGCCGTGTCGCGGACGGCGGGGTGATCGAGATGGCGGCGGGGGTCTACCCGTCCCCTCCCAGCGGCTTCAGCATCAACAACGCCCGCAAGGGGTTCACCATCCGCGCCGCGGCGGGAGCCGCGGTCGCCATCGACGGCGGCGGCACCCGCAATCTCCTCCGCTTCGTCAACTCGGACCGCGCCCGCGGCAAGAAGGTGATCTTCCAGCAGATCACCTTCCAGAACGGCTACACCGCGCGCCTCAACGAATCGGGAGGGGTGACCCTCTCGGCCTCGGAGGCCCTGTTCCGGCAGTGCTCGTTCGTGAACAACCGCGCCGCGAGCCTGATGACCGGCGGCGGGGCGGTCAAGGCGCTGCCGGGTTCGAGCGCCACGTTCATGAACTGCTCGTTCCGCAACAACTCCTCGCCGCTGCGCGGCGGCGCCATCGTGGTGCGCGGATCGGACGTCACGATCCAGGGGGGCGAGCTGGTCGGCAACCGGACCAACCTGCCGGGCCACCGGATCGACTCCTTCGGCGGCGCGATCGTGGTGATCGACGGCAACCTGACCGTCTCCGGCGTCCGCTTCGACGGCAATCAGGCCGGCTGGACCGGCGGCGCCATCTATGCCATCGGCAACTGGGACCGCGGCTCCACCGTCTCGGTGTCCCGCTCGACCTTCACCGGCAACCGGGCCGTTGCCGATCCGTGCTGTGTCAACCCCGTTCCCAGCAGCGGCGGCGCGATCCATACCGAGGACCTCACGACCCTGCAGGTCGCCGACTCTCTCTTCCAGCGCAACGGCGCGGCCGTCGGCGGCGCGATGGACAGCTACCGGTCCGACGTCCGGATCTCCGGCTCGGTGTTCCAGGCGAACGACGGCGCGGGGGGCGCCATCGCCATGCTCTCCTCGGACGCCGCCGACTCCTCGACCGCCGGCGGCACGATCAACCGGCGCCCCGCCCGGCTGGTGCTGACCCGTTCGCTGCTCCAGGGCGGGTCCCAGGCCTCGTCGACGGTCGGCGGCTGCATCCTGGCCAGCGGCGACGGCAACCGGATGTACGGCGATAACGGGATCGCCCAGAACGGCACGCTGGCCGACAACCGTGCCCCGGTGCAGATCCTGGGCACCGTCTTCTCCGGTTGCCACGTGGCGTCCGCCGCGGACGGCGGCATCGGCGGCGCCCTGGACGGCGAGCTGATCGATCTCGACCTGGAAGATTCGATGGTCCTCGACTCGGACGCCCGCGGCGCGGGCGCCGGAGGGGGGGGCCTGGCGCTGCGCCAGGAGTCGAACGCCCGGATCCTGCGCACCACGTTCGCCCGCGACAGCGCGGACCGGTGGGGGGGAGCCCTCTTCCTGAGCGGCTCGACCCTGCAGATGGACGGCAGCCGCTTCTACGGCAACGACGTCGTGTCGGGGGTCTTCGAGGCGCTCTCCGACTCGCGGGGCGCGGCGATCTACTCGATCCCCTCGCTCATTGCGGCACGGCCGCGGAACGTCGGCGGCGTCGTCTCCAACTCGGTCTTCAGCCAGAACCTGGGAATGCCGATCTGGGACGTCGATCCGCCGAGCGGGCCGATCAACGAGATGCGGTACGACGGCAACCGGTTCGGGTACTCGACCTTCGGCGACCGGGTCTACGTCGACAGCCTGGCGAGCCCCGCGGGAGCGAACGCCGGGACCCTCAACATTCTCACCGTCAATCGCGGCTCCCGGGGGGTGACGGCCAAGAGCGCCGTCCCCAACCTCCAGATCGGCGATCCGAGCGAGGGGGACCTGCGGGTCGTCCCCTCGCCGGAAGGCGTCGGCGCCGGCTCCGCCGCTCCCGCGGTGTCGGTCCTCGCCTTCGCGTGGAGCGGCGGGTCGGCGGAGATCGGGTCGGTGCCTCGGCAGAAGGCCGGGCTGCTGGACGGTGCCATCCCCGGGAGCTACGCCCTGACCGTCGACGGCATCCCCGCCGCCACGGTCAGCGCCACGGGCTCCTTTCCGCCCTGAGGGGCGGTCCTAGAAGGGGAGGCGGCGCCCCTCGCGCCCTTCGATCTCCAGCAGGCGCGACTTCGCCGCGAGGCCGCCGCCGAAGCCGGTGAGCGAGCCGTCCGAGCCGATCACCCGGTGGCAGGGAACGACGATCGGGATCGGGTTGGCGCCGTTGGCCCGTCCCACGGCGCGGGCGGCTCCGGGGCGGCCGATCTCCTGGGCGATCTCGCCGTAGCTGCGGGTCTCGCCGAAGGGGATCCGCCGCAGCGCTTCCCAGACCGCGAGCTCGAAGGGGGTCCCCGCGGGGGCGAGCGCGAGGTCGAAATCCTGGCGGTCGCCGGCGAAGTACTCCGCGAGCTGGCCGCGCAGCGCCGCGGTATACGTGCCGTCGTCCTCGACGATCTCGATCCCCTGCTCCCGCAGGCGGAGCAGGACGTGCGGCCAGTCGCGGCTCCGGCGATCCTCGTCGCCCTTCCGCCCTTGGCTGAACTCGATGCGGACCACGGCGCCCGCCTCGTCGACGATGCAGAGCAGGGCGCCGCAGGGGCTATCCAGCGTGGTGGTGTAACAGGTGGTCATGAGTCACTCCTTTAGGGATCGCCAGAGATGGAAGGTGGCCCAGCTCCGGTAGGGGGAAAAAACCTGCATCAGCTCGCGGGTGGCGTTGGCGTCCGGCCGGGCGGGGAGGACGAAGAACCTCTCCAGCCCCTTCACCAGGCCGGCGTCGCCGACCGGCAGACAGTCCTCGAAGCCGAAGCAGCGCATCATCAGGTAGTGGGCCGACCAGGGGCCGAGCCCCCGCACGGCGAGCAGCTCCGACTCCATGCGTACGGCCGAGCCCGCTCCCAGGCGGTCGAGCGCCAGCTCGCCCGCGGCGACCTGGCGGGCGGCGCCGATCAGGTACTCCGCCTTGCGCCGCGAGAACTGCTCCGCCAGCAGCGCCTCGACCTCCAGGTTGGCCACCGCTTCGGCCGTGGGCGGAGCATGGAGCCCGCTCCCCGCCGGGGTGCCGGTGAGCCGGACGAGGCGCTCGCGCAGGGTGAAGGCGAACGCCAGGGTGATCTGCTGGCCGACGATCACCCAGGCGAGGGCGTCGAAGGCGTCCGGGACCTGCGGGATCCGCATCCCCTTTCGCCCCTGGATCAGCGGCGCGAGCTCAGGGGACGCCGCGATCCGGCGCTCGAACGGTCCCGGATCGCGTTGCAGGCCGAGCAGGCGCAGGAGGTAGGTATGGGCGCGCGCCGCCGCGTCCGCCGGCAGCGGCCCTGGGGCCTCCAGGGAGGCCTGCACCGAGCCGGCGCCGATCTCAGCGCGGAGCACGGCGGGCGCGCCGCCGAGCCGGACGCCGGTCGCGAGGGTGCGCCCTTGGACGCGGATCGTCAGGCTGCCGTCGTCCCGGCCGAGGTACTCCAGGGCGTGCGCCGTCGAATAGGAGGGGGGGAGCGCGATCCGGAACGCCTGCGCCCCGAGCAGCCGCCGGTACTCGGCGGGGGTCATCGCCGTCAGCCGGCGGAAGTTCACATTGAAGGTGGACAGCCCTTCGTATCCCACCTCGAAAGCCACGTCGGCGATCGAGCGGTCGGTCGTCAGCAGCAGCCGCTGGGCGGCGGCCACCCGGGCGCGGCCGAGGATCTGGGCGGGCGTCGTATGGAAGTGGAGCCGGAAGAGCTCGTGGAGCTTCGAGGCGCCGAGCCCCGAAGCGCGTTCGAGGGCCTCGACGCCGGCGAAGGCGGAGGGATTCCGCCGGATCTTCTCGGCCAGGGTCTCGACGATCTCCTGATCCGGGTCGTGCCGGCCGTAGAAATCGTCCGGCCGGCAGCGCTTGCAGGGGCGCAGCCCGGCCTCGACGGCGGCCTCCTGGTTGTCGAAAAAGCGTACGTTTTCCGGTTTCGGCTTCCGTGCCCGGCAGGACGGGAGGCAATAGATGCCGGTGGTGAGCACGCCGGTGAGAAAACGCCCGTTGTACGCGGGATCGCTCGCCAGCATACGGTCGATCATCCGTTCTCTTGCCAGTGCCATGGCGTCAATATAGACCCCTTGGCGGAGACGATCCACCGGATTCCTCCGCCGGAATTTCCCTTCTACCGCTACAATCCCCGCCCATGACGGGCGATCCGCGCGCTTTCACCTTCATCGACACCGACGCCGGCCTGGCCGCGGCGGCTCAAGTCTGGGCCGCGGCTCCGGTGCTGGGGCTCGACACCGAGTTCGTGCGCACCAATACCTTCTACCACCGGCTGGGGCTGATCCAGGTCTCGGACGGCCACACCTCCTGGCTCGTCGATCCGCTGGCGGCGCGCGATCTCACTCCCCTGGCTGAGGTCTTCCGCTCGCCCGGGGTGAAGGTGCTGCACTCGGCGAGCGAGGACGTCGAGGTGTTCTACCGCGCCCTCGGCGTGCTCCCCGAGCCGCTCTTCGACAGCCAGATCGCCGGCGCCTTCGCCGGCGCCGGGGCCTTCCTGAGCTATCAGAAGCTGGTGGCGGCCTATCTCGGCGTCGAGCTCGCCAAGGAGGAGACCCGCACCGACTGGATGGCCCGCCCCCTCTCGCCCGGCCAGCTCGCCTACGCCGCCGAGGACGTGGCCTATCTCGCCCCGCTCTACGAGCGCCTGACGGCCGAGCTCGGATCGCTCGGCCGCCTCGCCTGGGTCTTCGAGGACTCGGCGGCGCTGCTCGATACCTCGCGCTTCCAGGCAGACGACGCGGCCGCTTACCTCCGCATCAAGGGGGCGGGGCGGCTCGACCGCCGGCAGCTCGGCGCCCTGCAGGCGCTGGCGGCCTGGCGGGAGAAGGAAGCGCGGCAGCGCGACCTGCCGCGCAACTTCGTGCTCAAGGAGGGGTTGCTCCTCGACCTCGCCACCCGCCGGCCGAAGCTGCCGAAGGACCTCCAGAACCTCGCCTCCTTCGACGCCCGGCAGGCGGCGCGGGACAGCGCCGTCTGGCTCGAGCTGCTGGCGCAGGCCGAGGGGCGGCCGGAGTCGGAGCTGCCGCCGCGGCTGGCGGGCAAGCCGATCTCGCCGGCCGCGCGCGAGGTCGAGGGGCGCCTGCGCGACAAGGTGCGCGAGCGGGCGGCGGAGCTCAACGTCCCCCCCGAGATCCTCGCCCCCCGCCGTACCCTCGACGCCCTCCTCCGGCTCACCCTCGGCAGATCCGAGCCCCGCCTGCCGCGCGAGCTCGAGGGGTGGCGCCGCGAAGCGATCGGCGAGGATCTGCTGCGCGAGGCACTGGCGGCCGCGCGAAGCGATTCCTGAAATATCTTAAACCCGTGGGAGACATACCTCTTTGGCGGAATTCAGTGTTGTAGTAGGCTCAGAGCATGACAATCGATGACGAGGTCCGGCGGGCTACGAAATTGTTGGAAACGGTGATGCAGGCGTCCGGCTTGACGCGGAAGGACCTGGATCTGAAGCTCGGAGCGGGTCCGGGTTACGTCAGCCAGGTGCTGACCGGAAGGATGGAGCTCAAGTTCCGCCACATCCTGGCGGTCCTGCGGGCGCTGGAGGTGGAGCCGAACGTCTTCTTCCAGACCCTCTACCCGGAGCACCGCCCGGCGACGGACGCGGTGGTGATGGAGGAGTTCCTGCGCCGGTTCCAGAAGCTCGGCTTCGGGAGCCAGGCCACCGCGCCACCTCCCAGCCCGGCGGTCGATCCCCGCGAGCTGGAGCAGATGATCCAGAACGCCGTCCGCGCCGCTCTGACGGGGCTGTCGAGCGGGGAGGACCCCCCTGAAAACACGAAACCCCGGGGCCGGAAGCCCCGGGGCGGAAGCGGACCGGCGACGAAGGGCTAGCCGAGGACGCGGTCGCGCCGGTTGGCGGGATTCTTGAGCCGGGACAGCTCGACGGCCGTGGCGTGGAGGAGCGCTTCCGTCACCTGCTGCTTCCTGACCGCTTCCCGAAGGACGAGCAGGGTGGTGATGGCCGCGCGGCTCATGCCCTGGGCCTGGAAGATCGCGATCGTCTCTTCGACGAGCGCCATGATCTCGGAGGTCCGTCCGGCGCGCAGCCAGAGGGACGCCATATCCAGGGAGACCAGGGCCACATAGGCGGGGAGCCTGAACTCCTCGAAGGAGGCGCGGGCGTCGCGGAACCTCTGCTCGGCGAGCGCGCCGTGGTCCAGCGCGGCCGCGATACGGCCTTCCAGCCAGGTGTACTTGATCCCCTCTTTCCTCTCGAATTGAACCGAAAAGAGCGGCCGGCTGTGGTTGAAGAGCGTCTCGGCCAGGGGTGCCTGCCGGCACTCGACGAGGGACCAGATCAGGTTGAAGATGCCGGACATCGCGAGCTTGGGGTCGCGATTGGCGTCGATCATCGTCAGGCCCTGGCTCAGGAAGCGGACTCCCTCTTCGTCCTCGAGGGCATTGGCGGCCATGAACCCCTTGCTGATCAAGGCGCGCCCCTTCGAGTGACGGTCCCCTTCCCGCTGGTGGATGGCCTCCACGGCGTCGACCAGCACCCGCGCATCCTCGAAGCGGCTCCGGTCGATGTAGAGGGACGCCGTCAGATCCATCAGGTGCGCCAGGAGCAGGGGAGAGCCGGTCCCTTGGGCGGCTTGCGTCATGCCGCGGGCGAGATCCGCTTCGGCGCCCGGAAAGTCGTCATTGATCCGTCGCGCATTGCCGAGCTCGGCCAGCGCATAGGCTTGAAGATCGGCCAGTGCCGCGGCGCCGCGGAAATGGGGATCGAGACGCTCGGCCATCGCCACGGCCAGGCCCGCGGTCAGCAACAGTGTCTCCGGGTCGCCGTACCGAAGCTCCCGGCAAGTGTCGATCAGCTTCTGACAGCGGCTCCAGGCCGCGGCGGCATTCGCCGCCTGCGCCGCCGGGAGGGGAGCCGCTCTGAGGGCCGGAGCGATGCCTGCCGGACCCGCCGTCTTCGCCTGGGCCGCGGCGAATCGGCGGGCGGTGGCGAGCGCTTTGAAGAGCGGGAAGTCGTATTCGCTACCAGCCTCTCCGGCAGGTTCGGTAGCGCTTCGGCCAAGGCCGAACATCACCGCGCTCGTCGGCTGCATCCGCGCTTGACAGCGGTCGCAGCCTCGCATCAGGTGAGCGATGATCGGGCCGGCTTGCCGGGAGGAAACCTCGCCGAGCAGAAAGCGCTCCAACTCTTCAGGGCTGGGATGATAGTCGTCTGGATATCCTACAGCCATGGAACCCTCCCCAGGAAAACAAATGTCTCACCATTGTCGCACAGTTTACGTCAACACGGCACTTGAAGAGCACCAGGAAGCCCATCCCGTCAGGACTTCAAGAATGCCCGTTCGGGTCCAGACCATAGGACGCGTCCGTCGAACCCACGTTCTGACCGGAGAATGCGGGAGGAATCGTCGCGCCGGTCGACTTTTCCATCGAGCCGGCCTGGGACCGTCCGGTCGGCACCGGTCCGATTCCGAGCCAGCTCAGGAACTGGTCGAGCAGGGTGATGTGGAGAGCCTCTGGAGACCTGGCATGGTGGGAGGACGGAGTTGCGGCGACCGCTGGCGCGGCCATGCAGAGGATGGCTAGCAGGGCAAGGACGGCCGTCAGACGCCGAACGACAGTGGATCGAGACATCGAAATCCCTCCTAGATCGAGGGCGGCAACGCGGCCGCCCGCGGTAATTTCAAGCTAACGCCTTCCAGATTCTGTCAGGCAAGGGTAACACCGACCCGAATCCTCGGGAAGGGCCCTCAACAGACTAGAGTGCCGCCCAGGGACGAAAAGGAGCCGCCACGGCCGAAGAATTTTCCCTCGCGGGCGCAAAGGCGCGGCTTCGGCGCCGGCGCAGGTTCTTCCTAGCCGGTAAACTTGTACCCCAGGCGGTGGACGGTGACGATGTGGCGGGGGTCGGAGGGGTTGTCCTCGACCTTCTTGCGGAGCTTGGCGATGTGCATGTCGACGGTGCGGGTGAAGGGGATGGAGTTGTAGTCCCAGACGGCGTCGAGGAGCTTCTCGCGGTTGATGACTTCCCCCCGGTGTTGGATGAAGAAGGCGAGGAGCTGGAACTCGCGCGGCGAGAGGTCGATCAGCTCGCCCCCGCGGCTCGCCTCGTGGCGGCGGAAGTCGACGATGACGTCGCCGAAACGGTAGGTTTCGGGCGGGGCGGCCGGCGCGGACGGGCGGGCGCGGCGCAGCACCGCCTCGGCGCGGGCGAGCAGCTCCATGAAGCCGAAGGGCTTGGTGATGTAGTCGTCGGCGCCGAGCTTCAGCCCCAGCACCTTGTCGATCTCCTGGCCGCGCGCGGTGAGCATGATGATCGGCACCTCGCTGCCGCCCCCCCGCAGGTGCTTGCAGATGTCGAGGCCGGTCATCTTCGGCAGCATCACGTCGAGCAGGATGAGGTCGGGCAGCTCGGCGGTGGCCATCCGCAGGCCGGCCTCGCCGTCCTTGGCCACCGTCACCGAATACCCTTCGTACTGGAAGCCGTCGCGCAGGGCGATCGACATCGCCTCGTCGTCCTCGACGATCAGGACGTGCGCGCTGGTCAGGGGCGGGCTGGGAGTCGTGCTCATCGTCATGGATCAGGCCTCGGAGGGGCGCTCCACCGCGGCAGTGGCGGCATTCGGAGCTGTGAGAGCGGCTACCGTGATGGGCGGCGGCGCCTCGATCGGCAGGTGGATGGAGAAGGTGCTCCCCTCGTCCGGGCCGCTGTCGACGCCGACCCGGCCGTGGTGAGCCTCGACGATGTGGCGGACGATGGCGAGGCCGAGGCCGCTCCCCTTGACGTCGTGGACCAGGCCGGTGCCCACGCGGTGGAAGCGGTCGAAGATCTTCCGCTGCTCGCCGCGCGGGATGCCGATCCCCTCGTCGCGGACGGAGATGACGACGAACCCCTCGTCCCGGCGGAGCGAGACGACGATGTCGCGCGCCTCGCGGGAGTATTTGACGGCGTTGTCGAGCAGGTTGGAGAGCGCCTGCACGATCGCCCCGGAATCGATCCGCGCCGGCGGCAGCGGCGAGTCGGCCCCCTCCAGGTGGATGCGGAAGCCGTCCTGCCGCAGCCGCACCTCGAAGGTCTTTAGGGTGGCGGCGACCACCTCGCGGACGTCGCAGCGCTCGAAGCGGAAGGTCTTGCGCCCCGACTCGATGCTGGCGAAGTCGAGGATGTTGTCGACGAGCTGGGTCAGGCGCCGGCTCTCGGTCTCGATGTAGTCGCCGTACTCGCGGGCCTTCTCGGGTCCGCCGAAGCGGCCGAGGCGGAGGAACTCGCCGAACACGCGGATGGAGGCGAGCGGCGTGCGCAGCTCGTGCGAGACGTTGGAGACGAAGTCGTTCTTCATCTGCGACAGCTTCATCTCGCGCAGGGCGATGCGCAGGGCGAGCATCAGGCCGCCGAGGAGCACGGCGGCGAGCGCCGCCGAGAGCCCGAGGTTGAGGAGGAAGTTCCGCCGCGCCACCTGCGCCGCGGTGGCGTGGCGGGCGGCGAGCGAGATGTTCCAGTCGGTGAAGACGAAGGCGAACGGCCGCCGGGCCTCGGTACGCCAGGGATCGGGCTCCTCGTTGGGATCGGTCGAGTAGACGGTCCGCCCCTGGCTGTCCTCGACCGCGAAGATCGGCTTCTGATCGCGGTCGTTCTCGCCGAACTCGGAGAGCGCGTCGCGGATCGCCGCCGGCAGCACGCGGGCGCGGAAGTACCCCTCGTCGATCACCAGGCCGGCGAGGCCGACCAGCCGCGAGGAGTCGTCGGTGACGGGGTAGAGGAGGATGCGGTAGGCCGGGTCCTTCTCCTCGACGAAGAGGCGGACGCGCTCGAGCACCCCGTTCTTGTGGTAGAGGGCCTTCCAGGGAGCGATGGCCACTGAGATGGCCTGCGCCTCCGGCGACGAGTCGGGCTGATAGAAGGTCGAGAAGGCGGGGGAGAAGAAGAGCGGCTCGTCGCCGCCGCCGTCGCGCAGGTTCATCACGAACAGGCGCTTGACCCCCACCACCCCCTTCTTCTTGAACAGGTGGGCGGCGCGGTCGAGCCGGTTCTGGGTGAACACGGCCGGCTGCAGGTCGAGCACCTGGCCGGCGTCGGTGTAGAAGTACTCGACGTTCTTGGAGACGGCTTCGAGCAGGCTGTCGATCTGCGCCTTGTGGGCCCGTTCGGAGAAGCGGTCGAGCTCGCGCAGCCAGCGGTACTGGAAGGCGAGCAGAACGATCAGCGGCACGAGCACCGCCACGAATCCCACCCAGAGAGTGTTCCGCTTATCCAAAACCGTAATCTTCATGACCGGCGGGAAGTCTAGAGCAGTCCGCCGGAGC
>DASWQX010001083.1:0-2883 GCA_036403495.1 Thermoanaerobaculia bacterium | reverse complement strand
GACGCTGCGGCAGATCCTGGAGCACTGCAACGCCGAGGTGGAGACGGTCACCTCGGCCGCCGAGGCGGTCCGCAAGCTGGAAGCCTGGCGGCCGGACGTGCTGCTCTCGGACATCGGCATGCCGGGCGAGGACGGCTACGAGCTGATCCGCCGCGTCCGCGAGCTCCCTCCCGACCGCGGCGGCCGCACCCCCGCCGCCGCCCTCACCGCCTTCGCCCGCGGCGAGGACCGCCGCCGCGCCCTGCGCGCCGGCTTCCAGATGCACCTCGCGAAACCGGTGGAGATCCAGGAGCTGGCCACCGTGGTCGCCAGCCTGGCGCGGGGGATGGGGGGGCGGTAGAGGGACCTTGCCCGCTGGGGCGCCCTGCCCTCCGAAACCTCACCCTCGGTCCCTCTCCCAGGGGAGAGGGAGGGCCCGCGCAGGAAAGATCGCCTGGGATCGGGAAGCCCCAGGAGAGGATGTCCCGCTAAAGGCAGCCTCTCCTCCATGGGCCCTCCCTCTCCCTCCGGGAGAGGGACCGAGGGTGAGGGTTCGGGCGGGGGCCCCCCCCTACCCCACCTCGTCCGCCTTCGCCGCCAGAATAAAGTCGTTCTCGCTCAGGCCCCCCACCGAGTGGGTCCAGAGGGTCACCTTCACCCGTCCCCAGGTGAGGAAGATGTCGGGGTGATGCCCCTCGCGCTCGGCGATCTCGCCCAGGCGGTTGACGAAGTCGAGAGCCTCGCGGAAGTCCTTGAACCGGAACTCTTTCTCCAGATGATGCTCGTTGGGCATGGTCCAGCCGAATTGGAGCTGGCCGAACAGGTTGCGCAGCTCTTCCCCCTTCAGCGCTCCCCCTTCGGCGGGCTTGCAGGTCTTCTCCAGCAGATCGTTCATCTCTCTTGACCTCACGCTTTCCCGGTGGCCCGTTCCCGGCGGGCCCCGTGCAGGTCCGGGGCTGCAACCCCTGTGCCGAGAGGGGGTGGCACCAAGCTTGCCACAGTTCCAACCCGAGCGGAGGCGTTTCAGCCCCGCGCGAGAGGAGATCGATGAAGGCACGTTACGCATTTCTCCGGCCCCGGCGCGAATTTCCCGAGATGAGCCCCGGCCGCCGCGCCCTGGTCATCGCCGGTCTCGCCGTCTCGGCCCTCCTCTTCCTCGGCGGCTTCGCGTTCGCCATCTCGCTCTGGCACGTCTCCCGGAAGTTCCCTTCGCCCCCCTACAAGCAGCCGTCGCGGCTCTACGCCGCCGCCCCGGTGCTGACGCCGGGGGAGCTCTTCTCGGCCGCCGAGATGGTGGCCGAGCTCAAGGACGCCGGCTATCGCGAGGCGCCGGAAGGGGAGGCGGTCGCCGCCGGCACCTTCCGCCGCGCCGGTGAGCGGGTGGAGGCCCGCCTGCGCCCGTTCCCGATGCCTGACGGCCCGACCGCCGGCGGACCGGTGGAGGTGACATTCCAGGGGAACCATGTGGCCGCCGTGCGGGTGGCGGACAAGCCGGCGCCGAACGCCACGCTGGAGCCGCCCCTGCTCGCCTCGTTCTACGACAAGGAGCTGGAGGAGCGCCGGCCGGTGACCCTGGAGGAGCTCCCCGACATGGTGGTGAAGACCGTGCTGGCGGCGGAGGACTCGGGGTTCTACATCCACCCCGGCGTCTCGCCCAGCGGTATCCTCCGCGCCCTGCTGGTGGACGTGCGCGGCGGCGAGAAGCAGCAGGGGGGGAGCACGATCACCCAGCAACTGGTGAAGAACGTCTACCTCTCCAGCCGCCGCACCTTCCGCCGCAAGGCGCAGGAGGCGGCGATCGCCATGATGCTGGAGGTGCGCCACGGCAAGAAGGCGATTCTGGCGGCCTACCTCAACGAGATCTACCTCGGCCGCAGCGGTCCGGCCAACCTGGTCGGCCTCGGCGCCGCCGCCCGCGCCTATTTCGGCCGCGACGCCGCCGAGCTCTCCCTGGCCCAGGCGGCGACGCTGGCGGGGATGATCCAGTCGCCGGCCGGCAACTCGCCGCTGGAGCACCCCGAAAAGTCGCTGGCGCGCCGCAACTGGGTGCTCCAGCGCATGGCCGATCTGCATTGGGCCACGCCCGAGCAGGTGAAGGCGGCGCAGGCCGAGCCGCTGGGGACCGATCCGCGGACGGTGGAGACGCGGCCGATCGCCCCCTACTTCGCCAACGCCGCCGAGGCCGAGGCGAAGGAGCGCTTCCACGTCGACGACCTCGGCGGGCAGGGCTACCTGCTCTTCTCCTCCCTGCGCTGGGCCGACCAGCGGCGGGCCGAGACGGCGGTGGCCCAGGGGCTCGCCGGGCTCGACGACGGCAAGGGCAAGCACCGGTTGCAGTCGGCGCTGATCTCGGTCGATCCGCGCGACGGCGCCGTCTACGCCTGGGTGGGCGGGCGCGACTACGAGAAGAGCCAGTTCGACCGCGTGGTGCAGGCGAAGCGGCAGGTCGGCAGCGCCTTCAAGCCGGTGATCTACGCCACCGCGATCACGCAAGGAACGGTCACCCCCGCCGCGCTGCTCAAGGATTCGCCGATCGACGTCCGCATCGGCAACGCGAGCTGGAAGCCGCAGAACTACGACCGCACCTTCCGCGGCTGGGTGACGGCGCGCACGGCGCTGGAGGAGAGCCTCAACATCCCGACCGTGCGGGTGGCCCTGCAGGTGGGGATCCCGCAGGTAGTGGCGATGGCCAAGGAGATGGGGCTCACGGAGGAGCTGGAGCCCCGCCCGTCGCTGGCGCTCGGCGCCTTCGAGGCGAGCCCGTTCGAGATGTCCGAGGTCTACTCGACGCTCGCCGCCGGCGGCATGCGGCCGGCGGTCCACGGCCTCGCCGCCCTGGTCGACCGCGAAGGCAAGGCGGTAGAGGGGGAGGAGCTCCCCGCCCCCCACCGGGCGCTCCCCGCG
>DASWQX010001082.1:0-2556 GCA_036403495.1 Thermoanaerobaculia bacterium | reverse complement strand
CTCCATCTACTCAGGTGCGTTCAACCCCGCCGGGCGATCTCGGTCTCGATCTCCGGGATGAGGTTCGGGTTGGCGGCGAGCAGGCGCGTCAGGAGAGGCCGGGCACGGTTGAAGCGGGTCTCCTCGGGGGCGCCGGTGACGATCGCGCCGCCGGCGGCGAGGACGAGGGCGACGCCGGCCGCCACGTCCCACTCGTGCTTGGGGGTGAGCGTCCAGGTGGCGTCCACGAGGCCGGCGGCGACCAGGCCCAGCTTGTAGGCCACCGAGCCCATGGGCCGGATCTCGAACTGGTCCTGCCGATAGCCCTCCCACTCGCCGCGCTTCACCTCGCTCCGGCTGGCGACCACCTTCGCCCCGTCGAGCGTTGGGCGGCCGGTCACCGTCGCGGGGCTGCCGTTGAGAGTGACCCCCAGGCCGCGGGCGCCGAGGATCGTCTCGCCGGTGACCGGGTTGCAGATGCCGCCGGCGACCGGCTCGCCGTCGACCACCAGGCCGATCGAGACGCACCACTCGGGGATCCCGGAGACGAACTCGCGGGTGCCGTCGAGCGGATCGACCACCCAGACCCGCCGCCGCTCGAGGCGGACGTGATCGTCCCGGGTCTCCTCGGAGAGCCAGCCGTCGCCGTTGCGGGGGAGGAACTCGCGCAGCAGCGTGTCGACGGTGGTGTCCGCCTCGGTGACCGGATCGTCCCCCTGCTTGTGGCGGGACGCGACCTCGCCGGGGGTGAAGCGCTGGAACGCGGCCCGGGCCCGTTCCAGCGCCTCCTTGATGTGGGCGACGTCGTCGCCGTACGAGCCTGCGCTCACTTCGCCTCCAGGCTCCCGCCGACGTACCCCTCGCGCTCGAGGTAGAGCAGGATCTCCTGCGCCGACTCCTCGGGGGAGAGCTTGGTGGTGTCGATCACCAAGTCGGCGTCGGCCGGCTCCTCGTAGGGGTCGGAGATGCCGGTGAACTCCTTGAGGATGCCGGCGCGGGCCTTGGCATAGAGCCCCTTGCGGTCGCGCTCCTCGCACACCTCGATCGGGGTGGCGATGTGGACCAGCACGAAGCCGCCGCCGGGCTCGATCAGCGAGCGCACCTCCTTGCGCACGCTGTCGTACGGGGCGATGGGAGCGCAGATCGCGATGCCGCCGTTCTTGGTGATCTCGGCGGCCACGAAGCCGATGCGGCGGATGTTGATGTCGCGGTGCTCCTTGGAGAAGTTGAGCTCCGAGGAGAGGTTCTTGCGCACGATGTCGCCGTCGAGCAGGGTCACCGGCCGGCCGCCGGTCTCCATGAACTTGACCAGCAGCGCGGAGGCGATGGTCGACTTGCCGGAGCCCGACAGCCCGGTCATGAACACCGTGAAGCCCTGCTGGTAGCGCGGCGGATGGGTGCGGCGGAGCTCGTCGGCGACCTCCGGGAAGGTGAACCAAGTGGGCAGGTCGCGCCCCTCCTGGAGCCGGCGGCGGAGCTCGGTGCCGGAGATGTCGAGGGTACGCGAGCCGGGCGGGATCTCGTCCTGCGGCATGTAGGTGTCGAGGTCCTCGACGTAGGAGACCATCTTGAAGGGGACCATCTCGACGCCGAGCTCGTCCTGGTGCTTCTGCATCAGCTCCTGGGCGTCGTAGGGGCCGTAGAAGGGCTTGCCCTGCTTGTCATTGCCCGGGCTGGCGTGATCGCGGCCGACGATGAAGTGGGTGCAGCCGTAGTTCTTGCGGATTAGCGCGTGGAGCACCGCCTCGCGCGGGCCGGCCATGCGCATGGCGAGCGGCAGCAGCGAGAGCTTCGCTGTGTGCTGCGGCATGCGCGGCAGCACCGCCTGATAGCAGCGCACGCGGGTGTAGTGATCGATGTCACCCGGCTTGGTCATGCCGACCGTCGGGTGGATCAGCAGGTTCGCCCGCACCTCCTTGGCCGCGCGCAGGGAGAGCTCGCAGTGGGCGCGGTGCATGGGGTTGCGGGTCTGGAAAGCGACCACGCGGCGCCACCCCTCGCGGGCGAACTCGGCCCGCAGCTCGGCCGGCGTCAGGCGCAGGGCGCGGAAGTCGTAGTGAACGGGGAGCTGCAGCCCCTCGATTCGCCCGCCTACGGCGACCTTGTTGGTCTTGTGGAGCAGGTGCGCCACGCCGGGATGGTCGGAGCTGGTGGTGCCGAAGTTCGCCTGGGCGCTCGCCTCGCGGTCCGGCTCCCACATCTCCTCGATGCGCAGGGCGGCGAGCATCACCCCTTCCGGATCGCGCAGCGCGAGCATGCCGCCGACGCGCAGCGTGTCGGCCAACTGCGGGGTGACATCGAGGAGGACCGGCAGCGGCCAGAGAGTGCCGTCGGCGAGACGCATGCGCTCGCTGACCGAATCGTGGTCGGCTTTCCCCATGAAACCGGTGAGGGGCGAGAAACCCCCGTTGAGCAGGAGCTCGAGGTCGCAGAACTGGCGCGGCGTGAGGTCCCAGGAGGGCCAGTCGCGGGAGGCGGCCTTGAGCTCGGCGGCGCGCTCGGGAGCGGCCATGGGGTTGATCAGCTCGCCGCCGTGCGGCTCGATCAGATGACTGACGGCGGCGGCGTCGGCGGGAC
>DASWQX010001081.1:0-4015 GCA_036403495.1 Thermoanaerobaculia bacterium | reverse complement strand
CGGTATCGTCCGCCAGAAGGGCGGCGTTCTCCATGCTCTCGGCGGTATGCCGGACCACGTGCACGCCCTCGTCCGCCTCAAGGCCGACATCAGGTTGTCGGATCTGGTGCGGGCTCTCAAGGCCGGATCTTCGAAGTGGCTGCATGAAAGACCGCATCCGATCCCGGAGTTTGCTTGGCAGACGGGGTACGCCGCCTTCTCCGTGAGCCAATCCAAGGAGGCCGCCGTCCGGTCCTACATCCTGAGACAGGAAGCTCACCACAAGAAAACACACTACGAGAATGAGCTCATCGGACTCCTGAAGAAGCACAGCATCGAATTCGATCCCGACACCCTCTTCGACTAATGCCCGCCGCCAGCGCCCGCAGGGCGGAATTTATCCAGCCTGGGGTGTCAACCCCAGGGAACGGAACGCCTCCCCGTCCCGGAAGCCCCGGAGGGCCGACACACCGGCCAGAATGCGTCGGCAATGACATGCCGGCCCTGCGGGAATTGAGGGGATGTCGGCCGCCGTCCGCTGAGCGCCTTGCCGGCATTATGCACCTCCTGCATAATGTTTCTGCTGCATAATGTTTTGGCTGCACTTCCCATGGAGTTGCCCTTTCTCGACCGCGACGAGGAGACCGAGCGCCTGACACGGCTGCTGGAAAGCCGGGAGGGCGCCTTGGGCGTCCTCTATGGCCGCCGGCGCTGTGGAAAGTCGCGGCTCCTGCGCGAGGTTCTACCGCGCGAACGGTCTATCTACTACTTGGGGGACGAGCGGGAGGGAGCCCTCCAGAGGACGAGCCTGGCGGCAGAGGTGGCCCGCCCTCCTCCCTGGGTTCGACCGGGTGACCTATCCGGACTGGGACTCGCTCCTGGCCCGCTTCTGGAACGAAGCCGATCCTGGGACGGCGCTGGTCCTGGACGAGCTCCCGGCCCTGGTCGCCGCCGCCCGCGAGCTGCCGAGCGTGCTGCAGAAGCACGTCGACCGCTATCCCGAACGGGGCCTCCATCTCCTCCTCGCGGGCTCCTCGCAACGGATGATGCAGGGACTGGTGCTGGATCGCACGGCGCCGCTGTTCGGGCGTGCCCGGGAGATCCTCAAGATCGCTCCGCTGCGCGCCGGATGGATCGAGACCGCTCTCCACCTCGACGATCCCGTGCGATCCATCGAGGCCTACTCCGTCTGGGGCGGCGTACCGCGCTATTGGGAGCTGGCCGGCGATCACCCGGACCTCGCGACGGCCGTGCGGTCTCTGGTCCTGAGCCCACTCGGGGTCCTCCACGATGAGCCGTCGCGGCTCTTGGTCGACGATCCGCGCGACACGGCCCAGGCCACGTCGATCCTCGCTCTGATCGGCCAGGGGTGCCATCGCATCTCCGAGATCGCGGCCCGCCTCGGCAAACCGGCCACCTCGCTGGCAAGGCCGTTGGAACGCTTGATCGAGATGGGCCTGGTAGCGCGGGAGACCCCCTTCGGCAGCTCGGTGCGCAGCAGCAAGCGCAACCTCTACCGCATTGCGGACCCCTTCCTGCGCTACTGGTTTCGCTTCGTCCAACCCGATCGCTCACGCCTGGAGGCCCGGCAGAGCGCCGCCGTGGAGAGGGACATCGCAGCCCGCTTCCCCCACCACGCCGGCGAGGTCTGGGAGGAACTGGCGAGGGAGAGCGTGCCGGTGCTCGACCTCTTCGGCAAAACCTGGGGCCCGGCAGGCCGCTGGTGGGGACCCGGCCTGGACCGCCAGCCGCTGGAAGTCGACCTCGTGGCCGAGAGCCTCGAGCAGGACGCCCTCCTCGTCGGCGAGGTCAAATGGACCTCACCGGACGACCCGGACCGCCTGCTCCAGGAGCTGGAACGGAAGGCGGCCCGGCTTCCCTTCGCCGCGGGGCGAGAGATCTTCATGATGCTATGGCTGAAGGAGCAGGTCCGGGGACCGGCTAGCGGGCAGGTGATTGCGCCGCGGCAGGTGCTTGACGGGCTGCGGTGAAGGTTTGGCCTGGTCAAGCGTTCAATGGGCTGGGGCGTCTTTCGTTTCCTCCCTTGCAGGAACAGAATCAGAGGACGATGATGGCCATGACCAGAGTGGCAGGAGGTTCCCATGTCCCAGAGCGACCATGCCTGGACCTTGGCCGACGCGAAAGCGCATCTGAGTGAGGTCGTTGAAAGCGCCTTGAAGAAAGGGCCCCAGGTCATCACCCGTCACGGCCGGAAAGCCGTGGTCGTCGTCGCCGCTGAGGAGTGGGAACGGAAGACAGGGCGTCAAGGAACGCTCGCGGACTTCTTCGCGGCCTCGCCATTGCGGGACTCAGGTCTGGAGATCGAGCGTCCTCAGGACGGCCCTTACGATATCGATCTATGACCCCGCTCCGCTCTTCCACGCCGCAAGCGCCAGGGTCCGCCGCGAGCTTTGGGACGTGTATCGCCTGTTCGTCGCGGCATTCCGCTCAGCGGCCGAAAAGCTCCGAGCCAGCGATCGAGATGCAGCACTGCCACTCGGGAGCTTCCCGCCAGCCTTGCCCCTTGTCGGAGGCTGACGTTTTCAAGCTCGACGGACCGAAAGATGTTGGCTTCGGCGTCTGGCTTGGGGAGAGGTGTGCCCCGACTCACCGATTGCGCCCGCCAAGACTCTAAAACATCACCGCCAAGATCGAGGATCTTGGGTTTCAAAAACGAGATGGACCGCCTCAGCCGCGCCCCCGGATTCTCAGGATCTTCTCAAAGAAGGCTTGGCTCGCGAGTCCCATGGTTGATCTTTGACGATTCGCATGGCACCTTGCTTGGGCACCACCTTTCTTGGGCACCGGGCTCGTCCTTCTGGCTTCCCTCCTCGGCTGCCATCCGCGGGGGGTGGTGGCGGCCGAATGTCCGCACAGCACTCTGGGGTTCTGGGGCCTTAGCGCTATGCATTCTCTCGGTCGATGGAGAACTCGTCGGGAGCTTGGCTCCCGGTCTAGTTCAGCGCGTGCTCGGGAAAGGCGTATCGACCACCCCAAACCCGGGCTGCCTTCAGCCCGAGTAGGGGCAGCCCTTTCGAGACTCTGACATCCTCCTCTCCAGATCAGAAGCCGGGTTCCCACTCAAGGGCGAAAATTGCAAGATAGAGGCGTTCGCGCATACTCTTCCACTTTCTTATTTGTTGGCCAGAGTTACTACGTGGATATTCAGTACGTGGACGTGGGAACCAGGGTCGTAAAATAGCTGCCACGACAGGGGGATATTAAATTCCTGAAGCGATCGACTTAAAATTGAGCGAGCCGCCTCACCGGATGTGGTGATTCTAGTTGTGTGGCTCGCGAGCAGCGACGACGGGATGGTTCCTAGGATAACTGTTTGACCCGTCACCAGGGACAATGATTCGCAGATCTCCTTAACCAGGTCCATGCTAGTGCGTGATTTCAGAGATATATTAATCTCCATGCTCAAAAGAGGTGTTAATTGCTCGACTTTCCCCGACTCATTAATAAAGTGGGTCGGCACGACATGAAAGAGCCCGTTAGATCGAGTGACATTAAACATTTCCCCGTTGCGGGAAGCAGCGTGGCTCTGCAACATGTTCGCAAGTACATCAGCTACCACTGCTGTGGTCTGGCGAAGCCCTCCGCCCGGGTACGCACCCGCATCCGGTAGAATATATGCGTAGGAAAAGGATCCGCCCTTCGGAATCAATACTCTATCGCCGTTCTGCCGATCGCGATGCACCTGATCAGTAACATCGGCCTTTTCACTCTCGTGGACATATGGTGGATCTTCGTAAGTAATTGGAAATCCGTATAGAGACTCCAGTTGCTCAACCGCTTGGGCGACCGGACGCGGGCCCTTTACCATAGAAGACTTCGATTCAGCATAAAGCCTGGCAGGAAGTGCAGACAGGGATAACAGCAGTAAATATACGATAAATCGGCGGTTGAATGACATTTCTAATATCTCCTCGTGGCAGCCTTGCCCGCTCGTCCAGACGTAACTCCCGTGCTTGTAAAACTTGCCTTCAAGGTGTTGATGGAACCATAGTCTTCAAATGACCCATCTGGGCAC
>DASWQX010001080.1:0-4562 GCA_036403495.1 Thermoanaerobaculia bacterium | reverse complement strand
CTCAAAACTTGACTTGGGCCAGCGTGGCGGAGTCGGTCGGAATCGATTCGACCGGCGGCGACGGCCAGGGCTGGAATTCGAACATCGCGCTCAGGGTCTTCTGTCCCAGCAGCGTCGCGTCGGCCGGCGGATCGCCGGTGCCGCTCCAGGCGATCCGTTGCGCCGTGGCGGTGACGGCATGGTTGACCTTGAAGAACTTCGGCACGCCGTTGGCGTTGGCCGGGCACCAGTCGCAGCGCACGGTCTGGATGGGGACCAGCGCCGAGATGATGACGCGGTCGGCGACATTGGCCGCCGAGCTGCTCCCTGCGCCCACCGAGATCTTGTTGAGGATCACCGTCGTGCCGGTGTATTTGCCGCTCGCCAGGGCCTCGGCCGCCGCGATCCCCAGGCCGGAATCGGCGGCATAGAAGGTCCGGTTGACCGTCCGCTCGTTGGAGCCGACCTGAACCTCGGTCTGGGTCACCAGCGCCAGCGACAGCGCCAGGATCGTGAGCACCACCAGGGCGAGCAGCGTGATGACGTAGGCGCTGCCCGCTTCGGCGGGATGGGGAGAGCGATGCGTTTTCATCCGAGGTTCCTCATGTCGATCACGGTGCGCAGGATGCGGCGGCGGAACATCAGACCGTAGGTGCCGTCGAGCGGAGTCGTACCGATGTTCAGAGTGTTCAGCTTCTGGCCGTCGTCGGTGTCGTAGACGTTGTCCTCGACCCGCACCAGGGTCGGCGCCGTGTAATTGGGATCGGGCCGGTCGGTGCGGGCCAGGGTGGAGATCCGGATGTAGTAGAGGTCGGAGTTGGCGAACAGCGCCGGGTCGGTGGTCTTCTCGCCGTTGTACATCCAGTCGTCCCCCTCGCCATCGGCCGATTCGTAGATGCCGCAGTTGACGTCGTCGGACGCGATGGTCCCCGCCGCGCAGGCGCCGGCCGCCGGATCCTTGGCCGCGGTGTCGAGGCCGAGCGCCACCTGGAGGTCGAAGATGTTGTCGGCGATGTCGACCTGCCAGTTGTCGTCCTTGCCGTCCCAGGGAAGCTGGGTCCCCGGATAGGCGCGCGCCCGCGACAGCTTCGGGCTCATCTCGGACTTGTCGTTGCCGGCGATCTCGAAGGTCCGGCGGACGTAGAACCGGTACTCCTCGAGGATCCCGACGAAGGCCGCGCTGGTGAGCGTGGCGGGGTAGACCCCGGCGCCGGCGGAAGAGAACTTCGAGTAGGAGTTGGCGGAGATCTTGAAGCCGACCTTAATATCGGCGGGGTTCGAGGCGTCCGAATTCCCGGGATCGAGCTCGACGACGGCCCAGGTGTCGGAGCCCTGCGCGCTGACCAGGATCAGGGCCTCGGGCCGATTCTTTTTGATGGCGTCCGTGATCGCCGTCAGATCCTGGGGGATCCCGGTCGGCGTGGTGCTGTTGATGTGCAGGGTGCCGCTCGTCGGTGTCCCGACGGCCGGGCTGAGACTGAAGCTCGCGGTGCCGCCGGCGGAGTTGAGTTGGTAGATCGGCGTCGAGAACACTCCGCGGACGGTCAGCACGTCCGAGCCGTGGACGACCTCGGGCGTGCCGGCGTCGCCGATGGTCAGAGTATCGCCGACTTTCTTCCCCACGTTGTTGCGGACCGAGATCGCGAAGCCGTCGGGGAGATTGCCCACCGGCAGACCGCCGCGGCCGGCCATGCGGATCAGCCGCACGGAATCGGTCTGTGCCACCCGCATGGACTGCTGCATGTCGGAGATGTTGGTCTGCACGCGCGTCAGCTTGTTGCTGAAGTCGAACAGCGCCAGCACGCCCAGCAGCACGATGACGGTCACGATCAGCGAGACCGTGACCTCGATGATCGTGAAGCCGCGCTGGCGCGAGGTGCGCGGGAATCCGGCGGCGGAGGCTGCGTTGGTTTCGCTCATGGTTCCGCTCCACCTCAGAAGGGTTTGACGACCTTCAGGGTGATCCCCTGGCCGTTGCCGAAGATGTTCTTCTTCGGGTTGTCGATGATCACCGTCAGCTCCTTGAGCTGGATGAAGGTGGGCTGCGTCCCGCCCGGCTGCGGATGGTCGAGGTTGCCGTCGTCGAGGTCGCTGATGCTGTACTGGCGGACCTCCGTCGTACGGTTCCAGAGCGTGGTGCCGTGGGTGGAGGCGTCGGCCCACCACCCCTCGTCGGCGTCGCCGATCTTGGTGAGGTCGCCCGCCGTCCAGAAGTCCTTGGTCTGCCCCACCAGGGAGCCGTCCGGCACCACGATCCGCGTGTTGTTGAACGGCATCTGCAGCAGCTCCTCGACCTCCGTCCGGCTGTTGTTCGTCGCTTGGCTGGCGTCGTTGCCGCTGACGTTGTCGCTGATCGAACGGGTGAACAGCGGCAGCAGGCCGAGCGCGATGATCAGCAGGATGGCGGCGGCGATCAGCGCCTCGATGATCGAGAAACCGGCGTCGCGGCAGTGCTTCGGAGTTCCCATCCTCGCTCTCCTCAGTTCCATGTCCAGGCCTTCGCGTTGTCGTGGTTGGAGACGTAGGCGCCGGCCTCGCACTTGCGGATCTGAATCTTCGCCGTGGTGACGGGTTTAACAAAGACTTCCATGAAATTGCCGTAGGGGTCGCCGAAACGGAAGGCGCCTTCGGTTACATTCTTGTCCTCATCCACTTTGAGCGAGCCGCTGCTGGTGAAAATCGCCAAGTTCGGTCCACCCGCTGGATCGGCAAAGAACCCGTCGACCGAGTCCTTGTCGGTCTTCCCAGCACAATCCACGAAGCTGATGCCGGTCGGCAGCGGGATGTTTCCCAGCACCGGCTCACCAGCGTCGAGCGTGGCGTTCGAGTTGCGGTCGGAGAACGCCCGCACGTGACCGGGATCGCCGGCGCCGGTCGACGGAATGATCTGCACGACCCCTTGCCCCGAGGTCTTGATGGCGTCGATGCGCGCCTGCCGCATCAGGACGGTGACCTCGGTGGTGATCCCCCGGATCTTGGACTCGTGCAGCGCGAGCTGGAGCGCCGGAATGCCGAGCGCCACCAGGGTCAGCATGATGGCCATCACCACGAGCATCTCGATCAGGGTGAAGCCGCGGCGACCGCGACCGGGCACTGGTTCTTTCATGGCGGACTCCTGTATGAGCAAGGCGGGTGCCATCCCCTCCGAGGGCGGGCGTGGCTCCGTAAACAACGGAAAATAAACGCTCTGAGTATAGCTCAGGACGGTGTCGCGGAGCTCCCGCCCGACGCCGCTTCGTTACTCATCGTAACGATTGTGTCGCGCGGGAAGAAGAGCATCGCTCGCGTCCCTCCGCCGGGGCGGTCCTCGATTCGGATGCGGCCGCCGTGCAGCACGACGATCCGGTGGGCGAGCGCCAGCCCCAGGCCGACGCCGCCGCGCCGGCCGGTGGCGAAGGGGTGGAAGAGGCGCGCGCGGATCTCCTCGGGCAGCCCGGGGCCGCGGTCCTCGATGGCGATCTCGACCCCCTCCGGCACCGGCAGGACCGCGATCTCGATCGGTCCCCGGCGACCGACCTCGCGCTCGGCCTGCGCCGCGTTGTGCAGCAGGTTGCGCACTGCCCGCTCCAGGAGCTGGGGATCGCCGCGCAGGACGGCTTCCTCGCCCTCGACCCGCACCGGCACGCCGTCGAGCGCCGGATCGGCCGCGGCGCGCTGGAGGAGGCGGAGGAGGGAGAGCTCGCGCACCCGTGCCGTGCCGGGCCGGGCGAACGAGAGGAAGTCCTGGAGCACCCGCTCGAGATGGTCGGCCTCGCCGCGGATCTCGGAGAGGAAGTCGGCGATCGAATCCTCGTCCGGCCGGCGTTCGATCAGCGTCAGATAGCCGCGCAGGGTGGCGAGGCCGTTGCGCAGCTCGTGGGCGACGCCTCCGGCCATCTCGCCGAGCTGTGCCAGGCTCTCGGTGAGGCGCCCCTCCCCGGCCCGCCGCTGCGCGGCGGTGAGGTCGGCGAAGAGGACGAGCAGGCCGCGGAGCTCGCCGTCGTCGCGCCGCAGCGGATGGACAGTCAGCCCCACGGTCAGCGTCTCGGCGCCAGCGCTGCCGGAGTGGACGGTGCACTCCTGGCGCTGGGGAGCGGTGCCGTCGGCCACCGCCGCCGCCAGGATCTCGAGCAGCTCGGGCTGGCCGGCGAGCACGCGGTCGAGCGGCTCCCCCGGCTCCGGCGGCTCGGTGCCGAGGAGCGCCGCGCCCACGGCGTTGAGCGCCAGCACCCTCCCTTCGCGGTCGAGCAGCAGCAGGCCGCTCCGCAAGCTCGCCGACAGGGTCCGCTCGAGGGCCGCGATGTCGTCCTCCGCCGAACCCGCCTGGAGGCCGGCCAGCGACGTCAGCGCGCGGTCGAAGGTGGCGAGGAGGAAGTCGACCTCGTCCTCCCCCGCCGTGCCGGCGCCGCCGACCTCGCGGGCTCGCGCCAGCAGCGTCTCCCAGGGGACGAGCAGATGGCGGAGGAAGACGAGCAGCAGCACGGCGAGGCCGGCGTTGATCGACAGCACCGCGACGGTGAGCACGGCGAGCCCACGGCGTTGCCGCGCCAGCGCCCCGGCCGGCAGATCGACCCGCACGTAGCGCCGGCCGGCGGCGCCGCTCA
>DASWQX010001079.1:0-12535 GCA_036403495.1 Thermoanaerobaculia bacterium | reverse complement strand
GAAGGCTGCGATGTATTCGTCGATCGTGGTGGGTTTCGTAGAATCGTCTTTCATGCGCTCTCCCGATCTGGCCTTTGGAGGCAGAGACCGTAGCCGTCCGGGTCGTGGAACCAGACCTGACGCATTCCGTACCATGCCGTCTTGGGTTCGGTCGCCGGGATGCCCTGCGCGCGCAGGAAGGTGAAGGCCGCGTCCACATCGGAACAGCCAAAGAAAAGGCAGGTGTCGTCGTGAGCCTTCTGGCGCTGGGCATCCGGAATCGGCGGGCGATCCGCGTCCTCATCGTAGGCGGTGTTCAGCATGATCTCGCTGCCGTCGAGGCGGAGCCAGGCCCAGCCGCAGTTGTCGTTGGGTTGAGATCGCTGGAAGACCTCGAAACCCAGGAGATCGCGATAGAAGTGCAGTGAGGCCGGCATGTCGAACACCTGCAGGAGTGTGACGGTGCCGGTGACGTGGAGTGGCATGGATGACTCCTTGACAGGCTGGACGTTGGACGTCTTAGAGGATGTTTGGAAAGGATCAAATTTTCCGCTCCCCACTGTAGAGACGCCCCACGGGGCGTCTCTACAGTGGGGAGGCACTTTCCGAACACCCTCTCAGGCCACCTCTCCGAGAATATCACCCCGCCGCGGCCACCTTATAGGTGCCGGGGACGGTGCGGGAGGCGATCGAGAGGCGGTTCCAGGCGTTGATGGTGGCGACGGCGAGGGTGAGGTCGGCGAGCTCCTTGTCGCTGAAGTGGGGGCGGACCTCCTCGTAGACGGCGTCGGGGACGCGGTCTTCGGCGAGCAGGGTGACCGCTTCCGCCCAGGCCAGGCCGGCGCGCTCGCGGTCGGTGTAATAGGGGCATTCGCGCCAGGCGTCCAGCGAGTAGAGGCGCTGCTCGGCCTCGCCGGCGGCGCGCAGGTCCTTCCAGTGCATGTCCAGGCAGTAGGCGCAACCGTTGATCTGCGAGGCGCGCAGTTGGATCAGGAAGAGCAGGTTCTTTTCCAGCCCGCAACCGTGCAGATAGGTTTCGAGCGCATCCATGGCGTCGTAGAGGCCCGGCGCGGACTTGGCGATGCTGAAGCGTGCTTTCATGGCTTGTCTCCCGTGAGTGGTGCTGCGTTCCATTCCCCTAGAGTAGCCAGGAGTTGACCGCCCTCCAAGATCCATTTACTGTTTTCGGACTGGTCCATTATTGCGTCGATACCATGGCGAAACGAACTACCACGATGGCCTTGATGCTGCCGGTGCGCGAGCCGGGGGTGCCCGCTCACCGCTGGCTCTGCACCGCCCTGCGCGCCGAGATCCTGGAGGGGCGCCTGCGACCCGGCGCGCGGCTGCCAGCGACGCGGGACCTCGCAGGCCAGTACGGGCTGTCGCGGGGGACGATCGTCGGCGCCTTCGAGCAGTTGAAGGCGGAGGGCTATCTGGAGGGGACCGTGGGGTCCGGCACCTACGTGAACGCGGTCCTCCCCGACGAGCTGCTCCAGGTGACGCTCAAGGCCGGCGCGGCGCGACCGGTGCGGGTCCCGAAGCGTCGCGATCTGTCGGAGTTCGGCGAACGGGCGCGGCCGGTGCCACCCTATACGTTCAGCCCTCCCCGCGCCTTCCGGGCGAACCAGCCGGCGCTCGACCTCTTCCCCACCGCGCTCTGGGCCCAGGTGGCGGCCCGGCGGCTGCGGCGGGCGACGGCGAATCTGCTGCTGGGGTGCGATCCGCTGGGCTACCGGCCGCTCCAGGCGGCGGTGGCCGAATATCTGCGGACGTCGCGCGGCGTCAAGTGCGTCCCCGAGCAGATCGCGATCGTCTCTGGCATCCAGGAGGCGCTCGACCTGACGGCGCGGCTGCTGCTCGATCCCGGGGATCCGGTGTGCATGGAGGAGCCCGGGTACGTCGGCGCGGCCGCCGTCTTCGAGGCGTGCGGGGCGAGGATCGTGCCGGTGCGGGTGGACGCCGAGGGGATGGTGCCGCCGCCGGCGAAGGCGGCGGGCGCGCGGCTGGCCTATGTCACTCCCTCGCACCAGTTCCCGCTGGGGATCTCGATGAGCCTGCCGCGGCGGCTGGCGCTGCTGGAGTGGGCGCGCAACGCCGGCGCCCTGATCTTCGAGGACGACTACGACGGCGAGTTCCGCTACTCCGGCCGCCCGGTGCCGGCGTTGCAGGGGCTCGACCGTCACGGGCTGGTGCTCTATTCGGGCAGCTTCAGCAAGGTGCTCTTCCCGTCGATCCGCCTGGGCTACCTGGTGGTGCCGCTCGACCTCGTGGACGCCTTCGCGGCGGCGAAGTCGGTGACCAGCCGGCACGCCGGAGTGCTGGAGCAGGCGGTGCTCTGCGACTTCATCGCCGAGGGGCACTTCGGGCGGCACGTGCGGCGGATGCGCGAGGTCTACGCCGAGCGCCTGGCCGTGCTCCAGGACTGCGCGCGGCAGCGGCTCGGCGGCCTGCTGGAGATCTCGGGGATCGACGCCGGTCTGCAGACCGCCGGCTGGCTGCGGAACGGGATCGACGGCGAGACGGCCGCGGAGGCGGCGGCGCGGCGGGGCGTGGAGGTGACCGCGCTCAGCCGCTACCACCGCGGACGGGTGGAGCGGGAGGGCTTGCACCTGGGCTTCGCGGCGGTGGACCCGCGCGAGATCCGTCGCGGCGTCGAGGAGCTGGCGGTGGCGCTGGAGGGGGTGGGGTGAGCTGAGCCTGTGGTACAAACCCGGGCATGGACAAGAAGGCTCTGAAGCGCGACTACAAGGAAACCGCGCGCCCGATGGGCGTGTTCCAGATTCGCAACACGATCAACGGCAAGGTGTGGATCGGCACCAGCGTCGATCTTCCTTCCATCCTCAACCGTCACCGGGCGCAGCTCCGCGCCGGCTCCCATCGCAACAAGGCTCTGCAACAGGACTGGAACGCGTTCGGCATGGAGGCCTTCGCGCTCGAGATCCTCGACACCCTCGCTCCCTCCGACCGCCCCGCCTACGATCCGGCCCGCGATCTCGCGGCGCTGGAGGCGCTCTGGCTCGAGAAGCTGTCGCCGTTCGAGGAGCGGGGGTACAACGACAGGCCGAAACCGAAGGAGTGAGGGCGCTCCGGAGCCGGTGACGAACGGGACGTTGGTGGCCTGCGACCTCACCCTCGATCCCTCTCCTGAAGGAGAGGGAGGGCCTGACGGGGGCCGCGTCGCAGTCGTCCCCCTTCTCCTTCAGGAGAAGGGGATAGGGAATGAGGTCGCAGGCCATGGGCGCAGATCGAAGCGAGCTTGCCGGTGACCGGATCGGCGGCCGATTCCCGCATAGTGGTCCGTAGGCACAGTAGACCCAGAATCGACTCCAAAGGATTTCCGGATCATGAAGCTCGTCCGCCATCTCGTCCTCATCCCCTTCCTCCTGCTGCTCGCGGCGGTCCACGCGGACTCCGGGCCGCGTCCGGCGACGGCGCGGCCGAACGTCGTCTTCATCCTCACCGACGATCAGGACCTGCTGCTCAACTCGCTCTCCTACATGCCGCAGACGCGGGCGCTGATCGCGCAGAAGGGGATGACGTTCAAGCAGGATTTCGTGCCGCTGTCGCTCTGCTGCCCGTCACGCTCGACGATCCTCACCGGGCTCTATCCGCACAACCACAAGATCTACAACAACCGCGCGCCCGACGGCGGTTTCGCGAAATTCGAGGCGCTGGGCCACGAGGAGACGACGATCGCCACGGCGCTGCACGGCGCGGGCTACCGCACGGCACTGTTCGGAAAATATCTGAACAATTACCCGCGCAGGGACGACCTCACCCACGTGCCTCCGGGGTGGGACGAGTTCGCCAGCCCGGCGGCGGGCGTGCCGTATACGGAGTTCAACTACACCTTGAACGAGAACGGCTCGCTGGTGCAGTACGCGCACACCCCCGCGGACTACCTGACGGACGTGATCGCGGCGAAGGCGACCGATTTCATCCGGCGCTCGGCGGCGGCGAACGAGCCCTTCTTCCTCTATCTGGCGCCCTACGCGCCGCACAAGCCGGCGACGCCGGCGCCGCGCCACGCCAACCTGTTCGCCACTCTCCACGCGCCGCGCACGCCGTCGTTCGACGAGGCGGACGTGGCTGACAAGCCGCTGAGCATCCGCAAGCTGCCGCGGCTCTCGGCGGCCGACGTGGCGGCGATCGACAGCCTCTATCGCCGGCGGACACAGTCCTTGCAGGCGGTGGACGAGGCGGTGGCGGCGGTGGTCCACGAGCTCAGCGAGAGCGGCCAGCTCGGCAACACCTACATCGTGTTCACCTCCGACAACGGCTTCCACATGGGGCAGCACCGGCTGAAGGCGGGCAAGTACACGCCCTACGAGACGGACGTCCACATGCCGCTGCTGGTGCGCGGGCCGGGCATCCACGCCGGTAGCGCCACCTCGGCGCCGACGTCCAGCGTCGACTTCGTGCCGACGATCGCCGAGCTGGCGGGGGTGACGCTGCCGTTCCCGGTCGACGGGCGCTCCTTCGTGCCCCTGCTGCGCGGCAAGACGCCGCCCAACTGGCGGCAGGTGATCCTGCTCGAGCAGTTCGCGTTCACGCCGGCCACCGATGTGCCGCCGAGCGTGCTGGAGCCCCCCGATCCCCAGGACGGCACCGTCACCGCCTACCCCTCCCACCTGGGGGTGCGGACGCCGACGATGAAGTACGTCGAATACGGCACCGGCGAGCGCGAGGTCTACGACCTGCGCCACGACCCCGACGAGCTGAACAACCTCGCGGCCCACAGCGATCCCGGCTGGCTGTCGCGGATGTCGAGCCTGGCGCGGGCGCTGGGCGCCTGCGTGGGGAACGGCTGCCGGCAGCTAGAGGCGCAGGCGCCGCCGCGGTAGGGGGGCGGGGGACGTTCGTGGCCTGCGACCTCACCCTCGATCCCTCTCCTAAAGGAGAGGGAGGGCTCGGCTGAGAGGATGGATCCGCAGTCGTCCCCCTTCTCCTTCAGGAGAAGGGGCTAGGGGATGAGGTCGCAGGCCACCGAAGCCGATCGAAGCGAGGAGATGCGTCACCCCAGCTATACTCCCCCGATGTCAGACACCCGTGACCTGCAAGCCCTTCGGGAGGGGATCGAAGCGATCGACCGCGGCATCCTGGAGCAGCTCCGGCGGCGGATGGATCTCGTCGAGGAGGTGGTGGGGACCAAGCTGCGGGCGGCGTACCCGTTCCGCGACGAGCCGCGCGAGGAGCAGGTGCTGCTGCGGGTGCGCCACGCCGCGGTGGAGCGGGGGCTCGACCCGCGCGAGGTCGAGCGGCTCTACCGGGTGATCCTCGACATGTCGGTGGCGCACCAGAAGGCGCACGTCCGCGCGCTGGCGGCGGCGCCCCTGCGCGTCGCCTACCAGGGGGTCGAGGGGTCGTACAGCCACCTGACCGCCCAGCGCCGCTACGCCGGCTTGCAGGACGGGGTACTGCTCGAAGGCTTCGAGACCTTCCGCGCCGCGGTGGAGGCGGTGCGCGGCGGCGCCGCCGACCGCGCGCTGCTGCCGATCGAGAACACTACCGCCGGCAGCATCAACGAGACCTACGACCTGCTCGCCGAGGGGGGGCTGATCATCACCGCCGAGGAGGTGAGCCGCATCGAGCACTGCCTGCTCGCGCTGCCCGGCGCCCGTCTCGAAGAGCTGCGGACGGTGCTCTCCCACCCCCAGGGGCTCCTCCAGTGCCAGGAGTTCCTGCGCACGGTGCCCTGGATCCGGCCGCAGGTGGAGTTCGACACCGCCGGCTCCGCCCGCAAGGTGCGCGAGCGCAACGATCCCACCTGGGCGGCGATCGCCAGCGAGCCGGCCGCGCGGGTGTTCGGCCTGGAGGTGGTGCGGCGGGGGATTCAGACGCAGGAGGGGAACTTCACGCGTTTCGTCGAGCTGGCGCACGAACCGATCCATTTTCCGCCCGAGGTGCCGGCCAAGACCTCGCTGCTGCTCACCCTCCCCCATCATCCAGGCGCGCTCGCCGAGGTGCTCGGCGTGCTCAGCCGGCGCGGGGTCAACCTGGAGAAGCTGGAGTCGCGGCCGATCCCGGAGAGCCCGTTCCGCTATCGCTTCTATCTCGACCTCAGCGGCAACGCGGACCGCGATCCCGTGCGCGGCGCGCTGGCCGAGATCGCGCCGCTGGTGGCGGAGCTGCGGGTGCTGGGGAGCTATCCGGCGGCTGGACGCGCCGGGACCGAATAGGTTTCCATCCCCAAGAACGCGCTCGGAGGCCTCCTGCATTAGAATCGCGGTATCGCGACCGCTTCGGACCGCACCCGGGAGGCATGATCATGATGATTAGGCTGGTAACCTGGCTAGCCCTGATGGTGTCCGTGTGCTCGGCTCATGGGATGGCTGCCGCCACGATACCCATCAACAGAGCTCCTCATTCCTCCGCCACCGTCCTCCACGAAAGCACCAAAAGCAAAGGGCGACCGCACCCGTCCGTGCCGTCGAAGGCCAGGGGCACAGACCGAGTCTGGGACGGCGAAGCCCAGAGCAGTCAGCCGTCGAAGGAAAAGACGTTGGAAGGTGCAAAGGGAGAGCAGAAGGGAGGACAAAAAGGAGACGAGGGACAAGAGACCACCGATAAAGAAAAACCTGGCCAGCCCGAGAAGAAAGACCCGCTGGAGCATGCTGCTTCCGACGTGAGCGCCATCCGCTCGATCATCGCCGATTCCCTGCTGGTCGCCGTGCTGGCGTCCTTCCTGGGCGCGCTCATCCTGGAGATGCGGCGCAAGACCGTGGTCATCGACCCGATCGAAGTTCCCAAGGAGATTGCCGAACGGGGATATACCCCACAGGTTGTCGCGCAGCGTCTGGCGGCGGAAATCACCGCCCTGCGCCGTGAAGCCAGGATGAAGGGCCGGCTCGAGGAAGGCTACGAGCTGAGTTCCGCACAGCCGGACTTCACAGTACCGGCCGCGGGAATCTCCTACCGCAGCATCGTCCGCTACGCGCGCCAACTCTTTCGCCGCCCCGAGCAACTCGTCCAGGGAGAGATCGTCCGCGACACCCCGCACGCGCAGGATGCGGCCGAGACCGAAGACACGGCCGAGGTCCTGCACATGGCGCTGCGCACGCGGGAGCGCCACACCATTCCCAAGCTTGGCGTAGTGTCCGACCATGAGTTGCCCAGCCTGCTGAGAAAGGCAGCCTTCGAGCTTGCGGTGATCGCCGATCCCTATCTGGTGGCGAACTACTGGTTCGCGCTCGACCAGCGTGAAGGCAAGCTCGACTTCGAAAGGACAATTGCCGCGGCTCGCCGCTGCCTCGCTCGAACGGAAGCGAAAGAGCACTATCGCGCCTATGTCGGCTGGGGCAACGCTCTCGTCGTGAAGCGCGACTTCGCCGCCGCCGAGGAGAAGCTCGCGACCGCCCTTCGCCTCCGGCCCAGGTCCGCCCTAACCTTCAACAGCCTGGGCAACCTCAAGCGCGTGACCCGCCGCTACGACCAAGCGGCTGAAATGTACCTCCGGGCCAAGAGGCTCGACCGCAGGCAAAGCCAGGTGTGGAGCAATCTCGGCAATGTCGGCAACGATCGCCGGCGGTACCGGGACGCTCTCAGCCGCTTCGGCCGTGCGATTCGGCTCGACCCCAACTTCGCGGCAGCTTGGTCGGGGAGAGGTTACGCGCTTTGGAAACTGGGGAGATCGGTGGATTCCGAGGCGTCCTTTGCACGGGCCATCGATCTCGATCCGAACTATGGTTGGTCGTACCTCAGTTGGGCGCGGCTGTTACAATCTCAAGGCCGAGACGAGGAGGCGATCGCAAAACTCGATTGATGCTGGCACGTGACCTGGTACCGGCGGAAGCGTACAGTCTCTGGGGCGAAATCCTGATCAAGACGGGAGCGCTGAAGGAAGCCGAAGAGCGGTACCTGCAGGCCAAGGAGGCCGACCCCCGAAGCGCCAACGGCCTCTACGGCTTGGCGCGCTTGAGGCAGCGCCAGCGTCTCCATGAGGATGCCCTGGAGCTGTGCGAACAAGCCTTTGCCGTCGATCCTTATCACCTGAGCATCCTCGGCACCTGGGCCGACGTGTTGCGGGAGATGCGCCGCGACGAGGCGGCCGCCGCAAAATACAGGGAGCTACTCGCGGTGGATCGCTACCAGGCGCGTGCCCACACGGGCCTGGGACTGATCCTACGCAACCAGCGTCGGCTGCGCGAAGCGGTCCCACAATTCGAGCGAGCGACCGCCATCGACCCTCGTGATCCCTGGGGATGGCGGAGCTGGGGGCAAACGTTGGTCGAGATGCACAGATACGAGACTGCTGCGGTCAAACTTAAGAAGGCCATCGCCATCGACCCGCGGGACGCATTTGCGCACATGTGGTATGGAACTGCTCTGGCGAACCTGGGGCAGCAAAAATCGGCTCTCGAACACTTTCGCCTCGCCTGCGAGCTCGACGCTCGCGACTCTGAAACGTGGCGGCGGCTGACCGAGTATCTGGTCGATCTCGGCCGGCGCGACGAAGCTCTCATTGAGCTCGCCGAAGCCGTCGAAGCCGGGCCGGGCGAGGCGAGGCTTCGGCTGGAGCTCGGAAAATTGTTGGCGCGCCTTGGGCGACGCGTCGAGGGTTCCAAGCATATCGAGACGGCATTCAGCATGTCCCCCCGCGATCCAGACATCCTGCGCGCTTGGGCGGGAGCGCAGCCACTCACTGATTCGGGTCGCGATCAGGCGAGGCGAGCCCTGGTCCGTGCGCTGGTGGCGGAACCTTGGAACGAGGCTGCAAGCCGTGATCTTGGCCTATTGTTCTTCGGGATGGAACTACCCGAGTTGGCTTGGCGCTGGTTCGCACGCTTGCAGGTGCGAGCGCCGAAGAGCATACCGATCCTCCTCGGCTGGAGCGACGTGCTGCGCCGTTGGGCTCGCAAGCTTCCCGTGGAAGCGGAGGACGCGCGCGCGGCCCTCTATGATCAAGCTGAGGAGAAGCTCCTTCATGCTACGAAGGCTGATCCCTGGAATTCATCTCTGTGGAGGAATTGGGCGGGCCTGCTCAGGGAGCGCAAGCGTGTTGATGCGGCTCTTGCTAAGCTGTCACAGGCCATCGCCATCGACGAGGCCGATTGGGCCTCATGGGCCGATCGCGGCCATCTTTTTCTAATCACTGGGCGACTTCCGAACGCGATTCGTGCATTCCGGCAAGCGGTCAGATTCTCTCCAGGTGATCCAGCTCTGCTTACAGATTTCGGCGATGCGTTGCAGAAAGCCGGGAAGCCTGCGGAAGCTTCCTCAATGCTCACGAGAGCTCTCAAGGTGGATCCGGCGAATACCCGAGCCGTTGAGCTTCTTGCCAGGGCGACGACGGCGTCATGAGTCCCTAAAAAAACGCGCCGGCCCAAAGGCGGACCGGCGCGTTCGCGGGGAAAAAACCCAACTCAATCGAAGGCGGCGTAGAGCCGCTTCCCTCCCGTCTGGCGGGCGATCCGTGCTTCGGCGGCGAAGGTATTCGCTCCGCCGCTGACGCAGGTGCCCACGCAGCCGTCCGCATAGCCGACGAGGACGCGACCCTCGCCGTCCACCGCGATGCCGATGAAATCGAGCAGATTGCGCGTGGTGCCACAGGTGGTTCCGGCGGTGCAGATCGTGCCGCGCTGCACCGGATCGGTCGGCGTGACGTCGGCCGTCACCCAGCTCGCGCCGCCATCGTAAGTGTGGGCCACGTAGAGGTGCCAGACTGCCGGGAATGCCGGATCGTCGCCGGTGGCGGCCCCTCCCGCCGTGGTGCCCAGGAAGGCGAAGGCGGCGCGGTTGGCGTCCCCCGCCACCATCGCCGGGAAGGCGATGTTCTGGATGCCGAGCGGCGCGCCGACGTCCTGAAGATTCGACCAGGTGGCGCCGCGGTCGCGCGACACCGCCACCCGGGCGTGGCCGTCGCCGTTGGACCAGCCGTAATAGACCGTGCCGTCGGCGCCAATGCCGATCGCCGGATCGGAGGCGCCGGAGGTGCTGCCGGGGATGGTGTGGACGGTCCAGGTGAGCCCGTTGTTGGTGCTCACCGCCACCCCCGCCAAGCCGTTGCAGTCCTTGTTGGGGACGTAGGCGGTGCCGTCCGGCGCCACCCGGACGTGGCCGTGGAGGCCGCTGCACTGGGTCAGGTTGTAGATCGGCACCGCGGGCCCGAAGGTGGTGCCGCCGTCGAGGCTGACCGCGCAGGAGGCGAGCGCGATGTCCTGCGAGCAGTAGTAGATGGCGTGCGAATAGAGCGACGGCAGCGAGACGGGCAGCCCGGTGCGCGCGAAGGCGCCGCCGCCCACGGTCTGGTGGTCCACTCCCGATGCGATGCCCGCTCCCTGGCTGGGGTGCCAGGTGGCGCCGTCGTCGTCGGTGTAGGCCATCAGGCTGACCGTGGTCGGCAGGAGCTGCGAGACGTAGGTGCGGCCGAGGCTCTGATCGGTGTAGAGGATCGGATCGAAAGTGATCAGCGAGGTCTGCAGCGCGCTGACGTTCTGCCAGGTGGCGGTGGCGGGGGTGACGGCGTCGTTGAAGCTCACCTTCAGGGTCTCGGTGCTGGCGACGTACATCACCGCGCCCGTCCGCTCGTCGACGCCGATCGACGGCTCACCGGCGCTGGCGCCGACTCCCGCGGGCGGAGCGAAAACGCCGTAGGTCGGCGTGGGGTCGACGGCCCGGACGGGCACCGCGGCGAGGGCCAGCAGGGTGAAACCGAGCAGCATCCGATGATCGCGAGGTGTAAGGCTCATCTCCTCTTTCCTCTCTTGAGTCGTAAGGTCGGTCCATTCAAATCAATTCAATCAATGGCATTGGGAGCTGCCGGCCAGCGTGTAGCTGACCGCGTCGGTGTGATCGCTCGCCGTCGTCTGCGCGGACGGCTGGCCGCTGACGTTGACGGCGAAAGTGCGGACCTCCAGGGCGGCGAGGTCCTGGCCGACCGCCACGTTGTCCACCTGGTCGGCCGTGATCGTGATGGTGATCGTGCCGTCCGCCGTGAAGCTCCCCACCGCGTTGCCGAGGTCGGTCGCCTGGTTGACGTTGGGCGGCGAGAGCTTGCCGACCTTGAACGCCGCGGTGCCGAGTCCGGTCGCCCGCATCACCACGTAATTCCGGTCGTAGGTGGCGTCGGGGAGCGGCCGGTTCCAGAGGATCATCCAGGCGTTGCCGGGTGTGAAGCTCGCCAGGCTGGCCACCTTGAGGGTGAAGACGATCTTGCGCGAGCCATCGGTGGTCGGCGGCTCGGCGATCGAGAGCGACTGCACGTCGAGCGCCGCCACCTGGGCGTCGCCGGTGGGATCGCTCGCCACCTGCACGCCCGGAGCGGTACAGCTCAGCGTCGGCGAGGGCGCCACGGCGGGGATCACCTCGTGGCAGGCGGGGCCCTCGCCGATCGCGTTCACCGCCCGGACGCTGTAGGCGAAGGTGCCGGCCTGCAGGTCGTCGTCGTACGCCTGGACGCCCGCGGCCACCTCGGCGATCTTCTTGGTGACGTAGGCGGTGGCGCTGGACCGCCGGTAGACGCGATAGCTGAGGAGCGGCGAGAGGTGGTCGTCCGGCGTCGACCAAGCGATGTGGACGATGCCGTTGGCCTCGGTCGCCTGCACGGCGGGAGCCGCTGGCAGGCCGGCCGCGGTCTGATCGAAGGTCGCGTAGAGCCCCTTGCCGGCGGTCTCGCGGGCGATCGTCGCCAGCGAGGTGGCGCTGTTGGGGCCGCCGGCGACGCAGCCGCCGACGCAGCCGTCGGCGTAGCCCACGAGCACCCGCCCCTGGGCGTCGGCGGTGGCGTCGATGAAGTCGAGGAGGTTGCGGGTGCCGCCGCAGGTGGTGCCGGCCGAGCAGATGGTGCCGCGCTGCACCGGGTCGTTGGGGGTCGCGTCGACGGTCACCCAGGTCGCCCCGCCGTCATAGGTGTGGGAGACGTAGAGGTGCCAGACCGCCGGGAAGCTCGGATCGTCCCCGCCCACGGCGCCCGCCGCCGTGGTGCCGAGGAAGGCGAAGGCGGCGCGGTCGGGGTCTCCCGCGACCACCGCCGGGAAGGCGATGTTCTGCAAGCCGAGCACCGTCCCCACGTCCTGGATGTTGCTCCAGGTATCGCCCTCATCGTGCGAGACCGCGACGTACGGATGGCCGTCGCCGTTGGTCCAGCCGAAGTAGACCGTGCCGTCGGCGGCGATGCCGACCGAGGGGTCCCAGGCGCCGGCCGAGCTGCCGGGAACGGTCTTCACCGTCCAGGTCAGGCCGTTGTCACGGCTCACCGCGACCCCCTGCCCGCTGCCACAGCTCTTGTTAGGGACGTAGGCGGTGCCGTCCGGCGCCACCTTGACGTGGCCGTGGATGCCGTTGCACTCGGTGATGTTGTAGATCGGCACCGCGACGCCGAAGGTCCGGCCGCCGTCGAGGCTGGTGGCGCACTGGGCGGTGGCGATGTCCTGCGAGCAGTAGTAGAGGATGCGCGGGTAGGTGGACGCCGTCTTCAGGACGCCCGGGGCGAAGGGGCCGGAGCCGAGCGTCTGGTGATCCACTCCGGAGTTGATGCCCGAGCCCTGGCTGGGCAGCCAGGAGGCGCCGTCGTCGTCCGTATAGGCCAGCAGGCTCATCTTGCTGGGCAGGAGCTGAG